>WRKN01000018.1 GCA_009778055.1 Synergistaceae bacterium | reverse complement strand
ATACTGCCTGTAGGTATTATCATAATAAGCTTTTTCGGTTTGTAGGTTGAAAGGGATTCTCTCCTCCCGAACTATCGTTCTTAGCAGTAAGTCTATGGCGGTAGTTAAGTCCATGCCTATCTCGCCTAAGATTCTCTGTGCGTTTTGTTTTACTTCTCCATCTACATTGACGGATATCCTTGCTGTCGGCACCATAATCAGCTCCTTACATCTCATATGCTAAATTATACACCTATTATGCACATAAGGAGCTTCTTTGCCGCCGCATTTTAGGTTCCCCCGAGTTATGGCTCACAAAACTGCATGGCAGAAACGTGACGTTCATCCGAAAAGTCGTCGCACTTTTGTGATGGGTTGATATAATGGCTGTACAAAAAACAAAAATGCGAAGGTGGACGCTTTGTATCGTGTGGCAATTGAACAACTGAAAAGGTGGAAGTTCAACCAGGGACGTAAGCCGATGATCATCAGGGGCGCTCGTCAGGTCGGCAAAACCTGGCTGATGAAGGAGTTCGCGTCAAAATTTTACAGTGACAGCGTTTACGTCAATTTTGACAACAATCGGCGGATGAGCTCCTTATTCTCCTCCGACCTGAACGCCGAACGCATAGTCGCCGGACTCGAACTGCACGCGAGGCGCAGGATAGACCCGGAGAAAACGCTTCTGGTATTCGACGAGATACAGGAGGTTCCGCAGGCGCTCTCCTCTCTTAAATATTTTAACGAGGACGCGCCGCAGTATCAAATCGTATGCGCCGGTTCCCTGCTTGGCGTGGCCCTGCATCAAGGCGCGTCTTTCCCGGTCGGCAAGGTAGAGTTCATGGACTTGCGCCCGCTCTCGTTCACGGAGTTTATGATGGCGATGGGGCGCGAAAAGTTTACCGAACTGACAGAGCGCGGTGATTTCAGCCTCGTCTCCACATTCAGCCAGGATTACATCGAACTGCTCAAGTATTATTATTTTATCGGAGGGATGCCGGAAGCAGTCCTCAGTTTCACAAAAAACCGGAACTTTGACGAAGCGCGGGAGATTCAACAGAACATTCTTGACACATACGAGCAGGATTTTTCCAAACACGCGCCGTATAACGCCGTGCCCAAGATTCGTATGTTGTGGAACAGCATACCGGCTCAACTCGCGAGGGAAAATAAAAAATTCGTCTATGGCTTGATAAAGGAGGGCGCGCGGGCGAGAGAATACGAGACCGCCCTGCTATGGCTGTCGGATTGCGGTCTGGTGCACAGAGTATATCGCGTCTCGCAGCCCGGCTTGCCTCTCAAAGCCTATGAAGATTTGAAATCATTCAAGCTGTTTATGCTGGATGTGGGATTGATGTCCTGCATGGCGCGTTTGCGTCGCGATGTTCTTCTTGACGGAAGCGATCTGTTCGGGCAATTCAAAGGCGCGCTCACCGAACAGTATGTGCTTCAGCAGTTGAAGGCCGTGAAAAACATCGAGCCGTATTACTGGACAAACGACAAAGGCTCGGCCGAGATAGATTTCCTGCTGGATAACGGCAGTGAAATAATACCCCTGGAGGTGAAGGCGGAAATAAATTTACAGGCAAAAAGCCTCAAAGCATATCATGAAAAATTCAATCCGAAAATTTCCGTCAGAACGTCGATGGCAGATTATAAAAACGAGGGATGGCTCGTCAATTTACCGCTCTACGCGATAGAGAGCATTGAAAATATTGCGGGTTTCTACGGGTCATGCCGTAGGTAACTTATATGTATACTGGAACGGAGAAGGGAGATGAAGCGTCATGTTAAAAAAATTGATTATAGCGGCGGTTATCATCGCGGGAATATTGAGCGTTTCCGGCGCTGCGGAGGCCCGCAGCCACGGTAATCGCAATAACCAAGGCGGGCGCCATCACCGTAACCACTACAACAATAACCGCAACCGTAATCACCACTATCACGGACATCGCGGGCATGGTTCCTATTACGGGCCGGGCTGGGGCTCCGGCGGCTGGATAGTGGTGCCGCTGCCGGGGTATGGGTACGGGCACAGTCCGTATCAGGGGCAGGGGTATTTTTATTTCAGATTTTAATTACCAGCCTTAATTACCAAATAATCAAACTGATTTGCGCGGCCGGGTATGACAATGTCATAACCCGGCCGTGTTTTTTCCGGGGACGGCACAAATTTCCTCAAGGGGGCTGTGAAAGTTTTCCTATATAAGGTAAAATTCACGGGTTGAGCATAAATATAAACCTTACCGGGAAGGAGTGATGTGTCGCTATGATCCTGCTTTATCTGACGATAGGATTTGCGCTGGGAGCGGGTGTTGCGGTTGTTATTTACAAAATCTTTGACAACTCGCGCCTGTCCGGCGTTAAAAACAAAATTGCAGACTTGCAGAAAGAAGCGGCCGATTCCGCGGAACGTATCAAAAAAGAGCGTATCGCGGAGGCCAAGGATGAAATATTCAAATTCCGCCAGGACGCCGAGAAGGACATCAGAGAGCGGCGCGGCGAGCTGCAAAGAGCGGAACGCAAAATTGAGCAGAAGGAAGAAAATCTGGACCGCAAACTTGACAAAGTCGCGCACAAGGAAGATGAACTGCGCCGCAAACATGAGGATCTGGAACAACGGATATCGGAGGCCGAAAACGTCCTGAAGCAGCAAGTGACCCGCCTTGAGGAGATAGCCGGCATGAAACGCGAGGAGGCCCAGGAAATACTCCTGCGTAAAACGGAGGAGGAAGCCCAGTACGTCATAGGGCTGCGGCTTAAGGAGCTTGAGGAGAAAGCTAAAAGGGAAGCCGAACGCAAGGCCAGGGACATCATTATCACGGCGGTTCAGCGCCTGGCGGTAGAGCACTCCTCCGACGCCACCGTGAGCGTCGTGCCGCTGCCAACAGACGACATGAAGGGGCGTATCATAGGGCGGGAAGGACGCAACATCCGCGCGTTTGAAACCCTGACCGGCGTTGACCTTATAGTTGACGACACGCCGGAGGCCGTCACCCTCAGCAGCTTCGACCCCGTCAGACGCGAGATAGCCCGCCTCTCACTGGAACGCCTCATCATAGACGGACGTATTCACCCGGCGCGAATAGAGGAACTGATTGAAAAGGCCGCGCGCGACGTGGAAGAACAGATAGTGGAAGCAGGCGAGGCATCCTTGCTGGAAGCAGGTATAAAAAACCTGCACCCGGAGCTCATACGGACCATAGGCCAATTGAAATTCCGTTTCAGCTACGGCCAGAACGCTCTTTCCCACAGCCTGGAAGTGGCGCACATCTCTGGAATCATAGCCGCCGAATTGGGCATAGACGAAGAAATATCGCGCCGCGCCGGACTGCTGCACGACATCGGCAAGGCCGTGGACCACCAGGTCGAGGGGACGCACGCCGCGATAGGGGCGGATCTCGCGAGGCGCTTCGGCGAGCGCGCGGAGGTCATAAGCGCGATAGCCTCTCATCACGATAACGTGGAAGTAAAAAACATCTACGATGTAATCGTCGCCTGCGCCGACGCCATAAGCGCCTCACGCCCCGGCGCGAGGCGCGAAAGCCTGGAAGCCTACATAAAACGCCTCGAAAAACTGGAGGAGCTGGCCCAGGCCTTCGCCGGAGTCAGCAAAGCCTACGCCATACAGGCCGGGCGCGAGGTGCGCGTGCTGGTTTTACCCAACAACACCGACGACGGCACAGTGCACAAACTCGCGTACGACATCGCCCGAAAAATCGAGGAGGAGATGAAGTACCCCGGCCAGATCAAGGTAACGGTGTCGCGTGAAATGCGCTCCACCGAATACGCGAAGTGAGGATTTTTTTCGTCGGAGACATCGTGGGCCGCCCTGGCCGTTCCGCTCTGGCAAGGGCGCTGCCTACTATGAAAGAGCGCTTCGGGCGTTTTGATTTCTTCGTCGTCAACTGCGAAAATGCGGCCTCCGGCAAAGGAATGACGGACAAGGTCATGAATGAATTGTTCGCGCTCGGCGTGGACGGCATGACCTCCGGCAACCATATATGGGACAAAAACATTTTCTATCCGGCCCTGGCCTCCGAAACCAGGGTAATCCGCCCGGCCAACTACCCCCCCGGCGCTCCCGGCGCCGGATACACCATTATTGAGCGCGGCGGGAAAAAATTGGGGCTTTTGAACCTTCAAGGCAGGGCGTTCATGCCTCCGCTCGACTGCCCTTTCAGGGCCGCCGACGCGGCCCTTGCGGAACTGGAGAAAAACGCGGAGAGGATGTCCGCGCCGTTGCCGGTGCTGGTGGACTTCCACGCCGAGGCCACCTCGGAGAAAAAAGCCCTCGCGCTCTACCTGGACGGCAGAGTTTCCGCGACCGCAGGCACTCATACGCACGTTCAGACCGCCGACGAGCAAGTTTTGCCGGGGGGATCCGCCTATATTTCCGACGTCGGAATGACAGGCGGCCACGGCGGGGTTATAGGCGTGCAGGCCGAGTCTGTATTAACGCGCTTTCTCACCTGTTTGCCGGCCAAATATGAAGTGTGCGGCGACCAGCCCAGAATCAACGCCGTGGTCATAGACATCGACGACGCTTCCGGGCGCGCCGTGGATATTGTCAGGGTAAACGAGCCGGTACCCGCTTAATTTGCCATGAGCGGCAAGCACTGGGAAGATTACGCTTACACGGCGCTTATAGTTTTCTGCTTTTTGCTGAAAGACGGCAAAGTGTTGTTGATACGCCGCGCCAACGAACCCTACAAGGGAGAGATAACGGTTCCCGGCGGACGCAAAAAAAGGGGCGAAAGCCTGAAAGAGGCCTGCGCCCGCGAGATGCTGGAGGAAACCGGGTACGTCTTGAAAAACATGGAATTCGCCGGCGTCCTGCACGCCTGCCGCCGGGGTGAAAATATAGAATATCTCTCCAACTACTTCGTCTGCCGCGACTTTGAAGGCGAACTCAACCCCTCGGACGAAGGCGAGCTTTTCTGGGTCGAGGCAGAAGAAAGCCTGACGCTTCCGGATATTCACCCGTTTTACGTCAGGCTCCTTCCCTACATTTTGAAGGGCGATTTCCCGATAGAAATATACGCGCCGATGTGATTGGAGACGTAGCTACATGGATTCTCTGGTCTGTTTAACGTAGTCGTAAATTGCCTTGAAGTCGGGGTTTTGGTCGCAAAGCTCGTCGATGACGGGTTGACAGGCCGCGATTGCTTCAGCGTGGTCAATTTTCTTGATTTCCAGTCCGGCTTTCTCCAAAAAATCGTAAGCGTTCAGCATGGCGGCGGCAAAGGTGTCATAGCAGGTTTGCCGCCCAATCCTGGCCGCTTCCATCATCATCTCCCGCTCTTCGGTGTTGAGGCTGTCCCAGGCCCTACGGCTCATAATCAGCAGCGGGGACGCCGTGGCGTGGCCGGATTTGACAACCAACCTGCTGACTTCGTAAGTATCCGCGATTATAGCGGCAACCGCAGTGTCCTCAAAACCGTCGATGCTCCCGGTGTTCATCGCCTGATAAATTTCGCCGTAAGCCATTGGAACGGGGAGAAAACCCATCGCCTCGTACATTTTTATGTGAATTTCCGCCTGCATGGAACGCAGCTTGATTGAAGGAGCGTCCGCCAGCGAATTGAAGGGCTTGTTCAGGAAAAAATCACGGGGCGCGTTGTAGAAAAAACCCAGCCCATGCACACCGGTAACTTCCTTCATTCTATCGAGATAACCGCGGGCAAATTCCGACCCTACCACGGCGGCGTGCAGCGCCGTATCAACTTCGCCGTTTTCATCCACCCATAGATAAGGCAGGTCAAAACCGTCCATCAAGTTGGTAAACCCTGACAGAACCGGCGCGTTGAAAAGGGCCGCGTCAATAAGGCCCATTTGGACCGACTCGAATACCGACCGTTCGTCGCCCAGCCGGCCGCCGGGGTGCAGGTCAAACGTCAGAGTGCCGCCCGACGCCTCGTTCAAGTACTCGTTCATTTTCAGGAAGGCTTGCGTATATCCGTGGGTCTCATCGTATACGGTCGGCATACTGGTCCTGAGGCTCCTGATAACGCTAACCGGCTCGGCGGCGTCTGTACATGCGGCAAAGATTATGGTGAAGATTACGGTCACAACTGACAACACTATGCTTCTTTTCACGATGCCGTCCTCCTTTTGTATCTTGCGTGTATTTTTTCTATCATTTCCGTGATGCGTGAAACCTCCTCAAAATCGCCGTTATGCAGATGTTTGGCCATCGCGGCCAGCAGTTCCTTTATCGGGCTGGGCCACTCCTTTTGCCTCAGTTCGATTAACGCGTATTTAACGGTCTTTTTATCATAGGTCTCACACGCCTTTTCAACGGCAAGCAGCCTTTCACACAAATACGGATAATCCACGAGCGCCGCTTCATCGGTCTCCCGCTCCTCTTTCGGCGGGGTAAGGTTTTCGAGTTTCTCGATTTTTTTGATCAGCGCCCGCAACTCGTCAATAAACGCCGGGGTTTCGGATGACATTACGGCCGCGTCCTTGTCGCGTCCCGCCTTTTCCAGTTTGCCCGCGACAGCGGAAAGCTCCGTTTCGCCAATATTTATAAGAGCGCTTTTTATGGCGTGGACGTTGATTGTATACATCCTTATGTCTTCATTCTTGTAAACGCCGTTTTTTTCATGGATATCTTCAAGCACTGCAATGGTCTTAAGAGCATCCCGCGAAAAAATTTCGCCCAGTAGCGGCGTCAAAGGCAAAGGCATCGGCGGCGCTACATCAACGGCGCGTCCGCGTATCTTCGGCTTCTTCTTTTGCCGCCCCACAGTGTCCGGCTCCGAAATGCCAGGGATCTCATTTATCTCTGATTTTACGGGCTTGTTTTTTGGGTGGTTTTTCAGGTATGAAATCGTCAGAATGACAAACGTCAGCGCGAACGCGCCGAACAATAAAATCAGATTTATATTTACGTTCATTTATCAGGTTAGCCCTTTCAAAATCAAATTGTGAATTACACATCCCTTCTATTTTACACCTTGTTAACTTTTTACAGTCGTATAAAATTCGTACCTTGACTTTACGCTTCGCAGCCTGTACCATAAATTATAAACTGACCGCTGGTCTAAAAAGGGTGATTACGCAGTGCGCCGGATAAAAGAACCGGAGATAAGAAAAAGTGAGATATTGGACGCGGCGCAAAAACTTTTTGCTGAAAAAGGGTACGCTAAGACGACAGTCACGGATATATTGAATGTGCATGGTTTATCCAAGGGCGTATTCTACTATTATTTCAAATCTAAAGAGGAAGTCATGGACGCTATCATCAAGCGTATCATAGATAGAGAAGCCGCCGGCATGGAAAAAATTGCGGCAGACTCCAAAATGACATATCGGCAAAAGCTGTTTGCGGTTTTAATGGGGCAAGGATTGTCCGAGGAAAATAAAAAAGATAAGGAAGCTATGATAGAGCAATTCCATGTTCCTGAAAACGCGGAGATGCACCAAAAAAGTTTGACGCAATCCGTGAAGCGCCTCGCGCCCGTAATTTCAGAAATCATCATCCAGGATAGAAATTTTACTACCGATTATCCGCAGGAAACCGTGGAGTTATTCCTTGCCGCCAGTTCGTTTATTTTTGACAAGGGACTGTTTCAATGGAATGATGAAGAACTTTCGCGCCGGGTTGCCGCTTTTGTAGAAATGGTTGAAAAGACTTTAGACGCGCCAAAAGGATATTTGGAAGGTATAAAAAATTTAATCACATGATGTTGACCGTTCTTTATCGTGTGGTTATATTTTTTTCCATTTTCTATAAACCAGCGGTCGGTCTATTTATGAAATAAAAACAATCAGGGGGATGATCACATGAACAAGGCAGGGGTAGTAGCGCGAGTTTCTCAGAAATCGGGGATTGCCGTTGACGTATGCGAGAAAGTTATCGACGCGTTTGAAGAACAATTCGGTGATATTTTGTTGAAAAAAATCAAAGGCGTAAAGAGTGACCTCGCCGACGTTGCGGAAAGCATTTCACAAAAGACCGGGCTTGCTTCACCGGATTGCGAAAAAGTTTTAGCCGCTTTCAAGGAAGTAGTTGGCGAGGGGCTGGTAGATAGATTGAAATTTTGGAAGTAAGGGGAGATTCGGTTATGAAAAGATGAAAAAAAGCGCCACAAAAAACGCGCATGGCGTGATAATGTCTATGTAACGTTTTCGATGCTCAGTCAAACGGGGTGACGGTATGGAAAATTTCAAACGAGTGGGCGTAGTCGGCGTAGGGCATTTGGGGCAGCACCATGCGCGTGTTTACACGGAACTGCTGGATGCCCGCCTCGTGGGGGTAGCTGACGCCGACGAAAACCGGAGCCGTTTCATAGGCGAGAGCCTGGGGGTTCCCGGCTACTCCGGTATGGAGGAATTGATAAAGCGTCAGCGCCCGGACGCGTTGTCCATCGTGGTCCCCACCAGTCTTCACTACAGCGTAGCCAAGCAGGCGCTGGAGCAAGGAATTCACGTTTTGGTCGAAAAGCCGGTGACCACACGGCCCAGTGAGGCCGAGGAGCTTTTGAACATCGCCGCACAAAAAAACCTTGTGCTGCAGGTGGGGCACATCGAGCGCTTCAACGGCGCGATTCGCCACATTTCCCAGACGGTGCGCGACCCGCTCTTTTTGGAGTCCAGGCGCATAGGGCCGTTCTCCTCCCGCATCAACGACGTCGGAGTGGTGCTGGATCTGATGATTCACGACATTGATATCGTGCTTTCCCTGGTTCATTCAAAAATATCGCGTATCGCGGCGACAGGATGCCGAGTGCTGACGGAGCACGAGGACATCGCCAGCGCTCAGATAACCTTTGAAAACGGGGCTATGGCCCACATACTGGTAAGCCGCGTCGCGGAAAAGCGCCAGCGTCAGTTGGACGTCATGGAGCGCGAGCGGCACATAATTGTCGACTACGAGACGCAGGACGTGCAGATTCACCGCTGCGTGCGCGACAACAAGGGTATAAAGGAGATTATCGAGCGGCCCGTTTTCCCGAAAAGCGAGCCTCTCAAGCTGGAATTGGCCCATTTCGTGGGCTGCGTGCGTGAAAACCGCCAGCCGCTGGTGGGCATACGCGACGGAAAACGCGCTCTCGAGGTGGCCTTGGAGGTACTGCGGCAAATTCACGATGACACAAGCAATAAGAGCAATGCGCATAAGAGAATTTCAGCTTGAGCGCTACTTTGCCAAATATGAATTCAGCGTAAAGCACATGTTGAGCGCGTCCGACTGCGAAGCCTGGACTGTCGGCGAGCTTCTGGACGCCGATAAAAATGTCTGGGAACGCCTGAAAGAGCTTCCGCTGTCCTATACGGAGTCGAGGGGGAGTTCGGGGATGCTGGATGCCCTGGACGAACTGTACGGCACAGGACGTGAGGGAATAGTGACGGGCTGCCCCCAGGAGCTGATATTTCTTTTTATGAACAGCTTTCTGGAGAAGGGGGACAAGGTAGTCTGCATTTCTCCGGCCTATCAGTCGCTTTACGAACTGCCTCGCGCCATTGGGTGCGAGGTCGTTTTTTGGAAGCTCAGGGCCGAGGGGGGGCAATGGCGTCCGGATTTTGACGAACTGAAGGCCATGCTGCGCGCTTGCCGGCTCCTGATTCTGAACTTTCCCCACAACCCGACCGGGTACATGCCGGCCGGCGATGAATTTGCCGAAATTGTGGACATGGCGGCGCGGACGGGGGTGACGGTTTTCAGCGACGAAATGTATCGCGGGCTGGAGCTTGATTCTCCAAGCCTTCCTTCGTTCGCCGGATTTGAAAACGCCGTGGCGCTCGGCGGCCTTTCAAAAGGGGCGGGCCTGCCGGGTCTGCGTATGGGCTGGCTGGCCTCGCGGCGTCACGATTTGATCTCGCCGGTTCTCGTCATGAAGGACTACACCTCCATATGCAACTCCGCCCCGGGCGAATTTCTGGCCGAGCTGGCGCTGCGCAACATCGAAACCCTTCTGAAGCGCAATAGAGATATCCTGCGCGCAAATGCCGGGTTGGCGGAGGAGTTTTTCGCGCGCCGCGCCGGTATTATGGAGTGGATACCGGCGATAGGAGGCCCTACCGCCTTTCCGCGCCTTCTGACGGGCAGCGTTGAAGATATGTGCAACCTCTCGTCCGCGGACAAAAGCCTTATGATCCTGCCGGACAGGGTCTTTGACGTCAACGAAGGCCGCTTCAGGGTAGGCATGGGACGCAAAAACTTTCCCACAGCCCTCGCCGTTTTCGGGGAATTTTTGGAAAGCTGGAAAGACAAATAACTCCCCCTGTCCCTGCGGGACAGGGGGAGTGTTTTTCACTATTTGTTTTACTTGGAGTACAACTCGACCGCGAGGATTTCGTTTACGTCTATCGGAAGTTCGTCACGCTGCGGCTCGCGAATCAGGGTGGCGCTGAACTGTGCCTTGTTTTTCTCTATGTAGGGCACGTTGAAAGACACAAGCCCCTCGAAATTGTCCATAAGCACCTGGTTTGTCCTGGATTTTTCCCTGAGCGACATTACGTCGCTCACCTTTACCCCATAGGACGGAATATCCACCTTGGAGCCGTTGACGAGGAAGTGCCCGTGATTGACGAGCTGCCTGGCCTGACGTATGGACCTCGCGAAGCCCGCGCGGTATACCAGGTTGTCCAGCCGGCACTCAAGCGTTTTCAGGAGGGCCACGCCGGTCATCTCGGAACTCTTCTTCGCTATGTTGAAATAACGCGCGAACTGGCGCTCCAGAATTCCGTAATAAGCCTTGATTTTCTGTTTTTCCATCAACTGAAGGGAGTACTCGGATACCTTCTGCCCTCCTCGCACAGGTTTTTTACTGTCCACCCTTTTCATAGCCTTAGGATGACCGCAAACATTGACTCCCAAATGACGGGAGAGTTTGAAACGTGGCTCTCTTCGCGTTGCCATAAAAATGCTCCTTTTCAAAACAAAATTTTTAACTGATTTTATCACCCGGTCATTGGTCTGTCAAAGAAATATAAGTATACCGGTTCCGTCCGCTTTGTTTTGATACGTACAGCGCTTCGTCCGCGCGTTTCACGTAGTCCTGCCAGCTTTGCGTGTGTGTCACGTAACTTGTCGTGACTCCGAGCGAGATGGTAACGCAGTCCGCGACGGTACTTTTTTCATGGGGAATGTTCAGCTTCCTCACATTTTCGAGCAGCAGATCCGCGATTATGCGCGCGCCCTTTTCATCCGTGTTGGGCAAAACGACGGCAAATTCTTCTCCGCCGTAGCGCGCCACAAAGTCGTCAATTCTCGTCACGGTTTTGGTAAGGGACTCCGTTATAGCTTTGAGACACTCGTCTCCCTTGTTGTGCCCATATATGTCGTTATATTTTTTGAAGAAATCCACATCCACCATACACACACTCAGCAGGCTTTTGGGACGGCGGGACATCGACATAATGACGCGGTACAGGTTTTCCTCCAGGAAACGCCTGTTGTAAATGCCGGTCAGCGCGTCGTAGTGCCCTTTTACAAACAAATCCTGAATAGTGTTTGCCAGGATTCCAACCTCGTCGTTACGTTCGAGGCCGTAAATACACCCCATTACGTTGTTTTCTTTCAGCCGCGCCAGGCTGCGGGTCAACTGCTCGAACGGCATGAATATGAGTTCGTAGTTCATGAAATTGTTGATCAGGGCGAATATTATAAACACGCCGAGCATAACTAAAAGCAGCGGAATAAGCCGCGCCTTGTCGAACAGCGATGAAGAGTTGTACAAGGTAATTACCGACCAATCCGTGGACATAATCGGTACTATAGTGGCGTAACGGTACGGGCCGTCCCGCATTTCCACTATCCTGAGCGCGTCGGCCGATTTGAAATAACCTTCAATGCCGTTGAGGTACGATTCCACCGCGTCAAGAAATTTCGGATCGGAAAATTCCCGTTTGATATTCGCGTCGGACGCGTAAAGAAGAAAATCTTCCGTCCCCAGACGCAAACTGTCGACATGGATAACGCCGTCTCCGTCAACTATTAGGGCGCGTATTTTCACGTCGCTGTATTTGGAAAAGTATTCTTCGGCAACTCTGGAAAATTCCATTCCGGTGCAGACTATTCCAAGGGGTACGCCGTTTTGGAAAACTTTATAATTGACCCATAAACGTTTTCTGTTCAGTATCTTGTCGATGTCCACGTTCAGGACGTAATCTTTATCCGAGGCGATACACTCAAAATACCAGGCGTCGTCGTAATAGTTCGGGTCAAGCGTCGCAAACGGCCGAATGTCGTCAACCGCGTAACCTTTTTCAACAGTGAATTCGTTTAATGTTTTTTCTATGCCGATATACAAATTATCGCTGTGCAACGATTCTATGACAGCCATCATTTCCGCGTGGGCCCTGTCCTTTTTCTCCTGGTCGTCCTCATCGGCAAACCAATTGACGATAGCGCCGGAACGGGCTGCTTTCGCCACGAGAGATATCTCCTTGTCGAAGAAGGCCCCGAAAGCGTACGCGGCATTGGAGGCGTAGACCCTGGCGTAGTTCACGGATATCTCTTTTACCGTATCCTGAAGCACAGCAAACATAGCCGCCGCCATGACTATAAAAACAAGTACCAAGAGCGTGGCGTTTGTATTGCGAAAGCGTGTAAAAATTTTACGCGTACCCTGTGGAACCTCCACGTAAAGTTCCTCCTCCGCACGCGTTCATTACTATATGAATTTACAGCGAGCGGTTTTTCATTATATGAAAACAATATGTACATGATATTGTGAGATGATAGTATTAGTCAAGCAAAAGTTTTTACATATTCTTTACATCAGGGAGGGCGTCTGTTTGTCCTGACCCTGCCGTGCTGGGAGACTATGACGTAGTGTCTCGCGTCGCCGCGGCTCACCTCGATTGTGATGGTAGGAACCATTGCCGACCACTGCGGCGAATAGAGGCTGTCGGCGTATTGGCTGCGGCGTCTGAATCCGCAGCCGTAAATCGAGGTATATACGTCCTTCTTCAAAGGGTTCTGCCATATTGCCTCTATGTAGTCCCGCGTCACGTTGCCAGGACAGTTCAGCATGAAAGGCCGCCCCGTGCGGTTGGATATTGTGGCGAGGTTGGTCAGCCAGCGCGAGAGCTTTTGCGCTTCCTTTTCAGGAGATTGGCTCCTGGTGTGGCCGCCGCTGTAATAGGCGGCGGACGCCCCCGCGAAGACGCCGATGAGCAGCAAAACCACCAGCGTCTCGACCAAGGTGTAACCGGGGCGGGAAACCATGCCTACCTTACAGCCGCCTGCATACCCAGTCCGAAAACTTTTATGTTCGCTTCAACGTGCCGCGGCGGGGACAATTCCTTCAAAGCCGAGAGCACCCGGTCTTCCTCGTCGAAGCCCTCGATTTTCATGGCGCAGGCGGCCCCCGCTATCAGCACGTTCAGGAAAAGAAGTTTCCCTTTTCCCATGTGCGTGTTCAGAATGTCCACGCCGTTGAAAGCGCATATGTTGATCTTCCTGTCCGCAATGTATTTTTTCAGGCGCGCGTTTTCGAGGACGCCCGGGTTGTGGGTATTGACCAGAAACGTCCCCCCCTCTTTCAGGAACGACAGGTTGCGGATGCCCTCGCCCTGTTCAAAGGCCATGACCACGTCCGCGCGTCCTTCACTGATCAACGGCCCTTTGTAGTCCCCAATTTTGAAGTGGCTTATGACCGACCCTCCCCGCTGCGCCATGCCGTGCACTTCGCTGCCTATTACGGGAAGCCCTTTGTCTATCGCTATTTTGCCAAGTATTTTACTGGTGAAAAGAATACCTTGTCCGCCTATGCCTGCGATGATGTATTGCACGCCGGCTCTCCCCCTTTCTTTATGGCGCCCTGCGGGCACACGATTCTGCACACCCCGCAGGACACGCAGAACCGTAAGTCGAGAGACGTCTTTTTCTCCCCCTCGTCAAACAAAAGCCCAGGGCATCCAAAGTAATCAATACAATATCGGCATCCCACGCATTTATCGGCCGTTATCGCGACGGGGATGTCGTCCCGCGCGGCGCGCAGCAGAATACACGGGCGGCGGAAGACAAGCACGGCCGGGGTCTGATTGGCTTTGGCGTATTCCCACGCGCGTTTTACGGCGCTTATTCCGGCCTCTATGTCATAAGCGTCCACAACTTCCACAAACGTCACCCCGCAGCCGCGCGACACGTCCTCTACGGACAGGGCTATTCCCTCTTCGCCTTTGCGCAGTTTCCCGCCCAACCCCGGGTGCGACTGTCCACCCGTCATCGCGGTCACTCTGTTATCAAGGACGCACAGCACGAAGGCGTGTTTGTTGTAGACGGCGGAGAGCAGTCCCGTCACGCCGGTGTGGAAAAAGGTGGAGTCGCCTATGGTGGCGGCCACGGGAATTTCCTGCCCCGCCGCCTTGTACGCCGCGTAAATGCCTGACGATACCGTTACCGCGGCTCCCATGCAAAAACACGTGTCAATCCCCTTCTGGTTTATGCCGAGGGCGTAGCAGCCGATGTCCGAGGGGTTGATCGCGGAGGGAATGGCTTTGCGGATGGCAAAGAAGCTGCCGCGGTGCGGGCAGCCGGCGCACAACTGCGGTTTGCGGGGAACCAGTTTAAGCTCACTTACCGCGGCCGCCAGGTCGGACACGTCCGCCGCCGCCGCAGGCTCGCCGAGGCAGGATAGAAGGATTTTCTCCATCACCTCCGGCAACAGCTCTCCGGCGTTTGGGACGACTCCTTTCATCCGCCCAGAATCCAGCCGCCCCAGTACCTTTGCGCGGTCGGTAATCTGCATCTCGATGACCGGGTAAGTTTCTTCGAGAACAAGGACTTTGTCATGCCTGGCTATAAAATCATTCACCATGTCAATGGGCAGGGGGTAAGGCGTTCCTATTTTCAGGACGGAAACGTCGTCGCGCCCCAGTTCGTTCAGCAGGTCGAGGAGCATGGAAAAGGACACCCCAGCCGCTATTACCCCGAGTTTGGCTTTTTTCGCCGCCGGCAGCTCGTAGTTGTAATTGCCCCAGTCCTTCTCGAATTCGTCGCGGATCTTTTCAACCCTTATGTTGTGTTTCGGGTGCGTCATTCTCACGCAAGCCGGCAGCACCGACCAGCGGATGGGGTCGCGCTCAAACTTTACGGCCCCCCCCGGCTCGAACCCGTCCGCCTCGTCGAGCGACTGGCGGCAGTGGCACACGCGGGTGGTGGGGCGAAGCATCACCGTTATTCCGTACCTCTCCGACAGCGCGTAGGCGTCTCTTACCATGCGGGCCGCTTCCCGGGCGTCCGCCGGGTCGAGGCAGGGAACCTTCGCCATCATCGCGAACATACGGCTGTCCTGCTCGTTTTGCGAGCTGTGCGGGCCGGCGTCGTCAGCCGAGATGAGAAGCATTCCCCCCTTCAGTTCAAAAAGCGCCGACGTCATGAACGGGTCCGCCGCCACGTCCAGACCGACCTGCTTCATGACCGCGCACGCCCGCGCCCCCGTGAACGACGCCGATACGGCCACTTCAAACGACACTTTTTCGTTGGCTCCCCACTCGACCACAATGGGGGATTTCAGCCTGTCGGCGCACTCGGCTATTGCCGGCAGTATTTCAGACGACGGCGTGCCGGGGTAGGCCGAGGCGACCTGACACCCGGCCGCCACCACCGCCTGCGCTATCGCTTCGTTGCCCAGCAACATCGACTTACCGCGCGCTTCATTTTTGTCGAAAGTCTGCTGACCCATTATCAACGCTCCTTAGCCGCAGATGTTTTGTATAATGAAACCTACGCTCAGTATATATTTATGTTTGGGTAATATCAAATCCTATAAAAAAAGAGGCGTCGACATGGGAAAAAAGGGGAAAAAAATTTCGTTTTTGTTGTTTGTGTCCGCGATATTTGCCGCCGGCTTGTATGCGGTGAACTCCGGCACGTTTGCCGGTATAAGGGGGACGCAGCCCGATAAACCCAGACTGTCGCTATCCTCCAGAGAGGACGATGCCGACGCGGTATTTTTCATGACGGCGGCCGACGGAACTCCGCCGCAGATGCTGGAACTTTTGAAGAGCGCCCCGGTGGACAAGCGGGACTCCAACGGCAACACGGCGCTTATCCTGGCCGCCGGGGGGAACGCCGATCCGGAGATGGTAAAAGCGCTGATCGAGGCCAAGGCGGACGTTCACGCCAGGAACGGGAACGGGCTGACCTCCATCATGGTCGCGGCGGACATGAACGTCAACCCGTTGGTCATAACGGAGCTTGTGAGCGCGGGGGCCAGTCTCGACGAGAGAGGGACGGAGCAAACCTCGCCGCTTCTCTCGTCTGTTTTCGTCAACCCCAACCCCGAGGTTATTTTAGAGCTCATTCGCCTTGGCGCGGACGTCAACCTGCCCAATAGGCACGGCATAACTCCTTTGATGGGGGTGTGTTTCGAGGACAGGGGACTTGAGGTGGCGGAGGCGCTTTTGAAGGCCGGGGCGGAAGCTGACGCCAAGAACGCGTCCGGCGCGACCGCCCTGGTGTACGCCGCGGGAGTGGCTCGCGACACCAAAATAATAGAATTGCTTTTGGACGCCGGAGCGGACGTCAACGCGGCCACCGGGCGCGGGCAGACGATATTGCATTACGCGTTGCTTGGTAGCGGCAGGCCGGACGTTATAGGGCTGCTTATCGAGCGCGGGGCGGACGTCAACGCGAGTTACAGAGAGGGAGTGACTCCCCTTTTTATAGCTGTTGAACGGAAACTCTCTCCGGCCGTAATAAAGCTGCTTTTAGAGGCCGGCGCGGACGTTAACTCCGCAAACGGCGGCGGAGTAACCCCATTGATGGCCGCGGCCAAAGCCGGCGCCGACGCCGAGACGGTGGAACTGCTGCGCGCTGCCGGAGCCGACGTCAGCGCAAGGGACAATGAGGGCCGTACGGCTCTCGACATGGCAAAAAACACGGAAGGCGCGGATACGTCTTTATTTGAATGATTTGCAACCTCCCGCAAGTATTCTTATATGGGTAATGTGGCTCAAATACTGGAGTTACGCGGGGTGCGGCGCATATTGCCTTGCCAAATGTCGTCTTATGTGATAAATTCATTGAAAATAGCTTTAATACAGGAGGATGCAAATGAAAAACAGGTTTTTATTATTGGGTTTGTTGGCGGCAGCGGCGGTTGTTTTCGCTGGGAGCGTAGTATACAACTCCCGCGTCGTACCCGAGTTCGAGGGAACTTTGAGCGCGCCGGTAAGGATAGTCGCGGCGGATAACGGGTGGGACAGCCAAAAATTTCACAACGCGGTGGCCAAGTTTATCGTGGAGAACGGTTTTGACGGATACGTCATTACGAACGCCACCGGCTCGACCCCCCTTAACTGGCAGGCCATCATCGCCGGGGACGTTGACCTGGACATAGAAACCTGGCCCGATAACGTACTGTCCTTTGAAGACGACGTCAAAAACGGCGACATCATCCCCCTGAGCGTTATTGTGGAGGACACCGCCCAGGGCTTTTACGTTCCCCGGTATGTTGTGCACGGCGACCCGGAAAGGGGTATAGCGCCCGTGGCCCCCGAGCTCAAAACCGTGGAAGATTTGAAAAAATACCCCGGCGTGTTCAAAGACCCGGAGGATCCCCGCAAAAACAGGATTTACGGGGCGATTCCCGGTTGGATGATCGATAACGTCATGTATAACAAGTTTTTGTATTATGGGCTTGACGAAATGTACAACTATTTCCGAAGCGGCAGCGAAGCGGTTCTGTTCACGTCCCTTGCCTCCGCGTACAACCTGGGTGAACCCTGGGCGGGCTATTGCTGGGAACCCGCCTGGATTAGCGGTAAACTCGATTTGATTTTGCTCGAAGACGCGCCGTTCGACCCGGAACTGTACGAGAAGGGGGGGTGTGAAATCCCCAAACAGGCGTTGAGGATTGTTTCCAGCAACAAGTTCGCGTCACGCGCCCCTGACCTTGTGAATTTTTTCTCCAGGTATAAAACAGGCTCTCAAAAAGTTTCGGAGGTTCTCGCCTATCTGGACGACACAAACGCGTCCCATGAAGCCGTCGCTGTCTGGTTTTTGAAAAACAACGACTCCCTTTTGGATGAATGGCTCGAGCCGGGCCCGGCGGCCAGAGTAAGAGAAGCCCTCTCCCGCATGTAATGGATTTTTTACTGAAATTTTCGTCGAGGTTCCCCGAAGCGTTTATAATCAATGTGGGCAGCAGCATTGATAACAGCGTAAGGGCCTTTGCCAGGAACCACAGGCAGTCCCTCGACCTTTTCAGAACCTCTATCGCCTTTGCCGTCAACGCCATCAATAGTGGCTTGGCGGCTATGCCTTGGTGGCTGCTGATTCTGATAGTGGTGTTCCTGGGGTACAAAGCCACCAAAAAATGGCGGAACGGCGTACTTTACGGCGCGCTCGTTTTTTTGATCGGCACGTTCGGCCTCTGGAATTTAATGCTTGAAACGCTGAGCATCATTATATTGTCCGTCGCCGTGGCGCTCATGATCGGCTTCCCTTTGGGGATCGCCGTCGCCATGAGCGCGAAGGTGAACTCCGTCGTCCGTCCCATCCTTGACCTCGCGCAGACTCTGCCGTCCTTCGTCTATCTGATACCAGCGGCCATGCTGCTGGGCGTCGGCAAGACCCCGGCGGTAATCGCCACTGTCATCTATTCCCTCGTGCCGATGGTGCGCATGACAAGCCACGGTATCATACACGTGGACAAGGAAGTTATCGAGGCCTCCGCCGCCTTTGGCTCCACAGGTTTCCAAACCCTTGTGAAAGTCCAGGTTCCCCAGGCTTTGCCCACCATCATGACCGGGGTCAACCAAACCATTATGATGGCCATGGCAATGGTGGTGACCTGCGCGCTTATCGGGGCCAACGGCCTGGGCATGGAAATCCTTGTGGCCACCAACAGGGTGGAAATAGGAAGGGCCCTTCTGCCCGGCATATCCATCGTAATAATGGCCACCATACTTGACAGGCTCACCCAGGGGATGGTTCGCAAGGAGCAAGGCGAAAGCGGTGAAGCGCGTTGAAAGACATAATCCTGGAAGTGAAAAACCTTTATAAACTGTACGGGCTGAACAAGCCCTCCGCTTTGAAAATGCTGGGGAAAAAAGCGTCCAAAAGCGACATATTCAAAGAAACGGGGGTTCTCACCGCCGTTCAGGGTATTTCTTTCGAGATAGAAAGAGGAAGCGTTTTTGTGCTGATAGGCTTGTCCGGCTCCGGCAAATCCACCGTAATCCGGTGTATCAACATGCTGCAGAAGCCTACTTCAGGGGAGATTATATTCGACGGCAAAAATGTTGAGGCCCTGAAAAGAAGAGAGCTTCACGAGTTCCGTAGAACGAAAGTATCTATGGTGTTTCAACATTTCGGCCTTATGTCCCACCTCAGCGTGTTGGACAACGTGGCTTTCGGCTTGGAAGTGAGGGGCGTTCCCTTGAAGGAACGCAGGGAAAAAGCCCGGGAACTCCTTAATATGGTGGAGCTGGGAGGGTTTGAGAATCAAAAAATCGGAAGTCTGTCCGGAGGAATGAAGCAGCGCGTCGGAATCGCGCGCGCTTTGTGCAACGACCCGGATCTTTTGCTGATGGACGAGCCTTTTTCCGCTTTAGATCCCCTGGTCAGAAGGGACATGCAGTTCGAGCTTTTGAACATTCAGCGCAAACTGAACAAGACGGTCTTGTTTGTTACCCATGACGTAAACGAAGCCTTTAAACTTGGGGACAAAGTGGCGATCATGAGAGACGGCCGCATCGAGCAGATCAGCGCCCCGGAGGAAATGTGCGTTTCCCCCGCCAACGATTACGTCAAAGATTTCATCCACAGCGTTGACAGAACGAAAGTCCTGACGGTGAAACACGTTATGTCCACCCCTACCTGCCTGATAAGGGATAATGAAGGCCCGGTCACCGCCATACGGGAAATGCGCCAGGCGGGGGTATCGACGGCTTACGTCATCGGGCGCAGGTCGGGCTTCCGGGGAATCGTAACCATAAACGACGCCCTTAAAGCCAAAAACGAAGGCCAAATGACCCTGGAAGACATCATCCGCTCCGCTCCCACTGTTGACCAAAACCAGCTCATATCCGACATCCTCGAAACCGCCGCCGATACAAGCCTGCCCATAGCGGCCCTCGACGAATACGGCAACCTGAAAGGAA
The DNA here is from genome assembly GCA_009778055.1 of Synergistaceae bacterium. Taxonomy (GTDB): domain Bacteria; phylum Synergistota; class Synergistia; order Synergistales; family Aminobacteriaceae; genus WRKN01. Next base: position 557 of record WRKN01000018.1, on the reverse strand, counting down.
TCGTCAGCAGGGCCGCGATAATATCCACTTTGGTGTGATATTTGAATACGTCCGACCTGTTACCCTAAACGCCCCAATTATTAAATTGGGGCGTTGGCATGTACTATATCTACGTGCGAAACGTCTTTTATAACCTGTAGAATTTATTCGTGATTGGAATCCGGGAAATCGTGAAACAGATCTAACAGATAACATAGCCCTTCTACCTGTCCCAGGTTGTTTCTGGCACAAAATTTGTCAAAAAGAATCTTGTATTCGTCAGGCAAAAACAGAGTCACCTCTTTATTTCCTGCCGCCTTCTCCCTTGCACGATGCGCTCGTTGTCGTGCTGCGTCAGAATCATAAACCCTAGGTCGCCCCTGGCGTCTTTTTTCCGCACACAAATGTAATCACCACCAACTATGTACTTCTATAGTTTATTGGTGTATAATTACGTTAGTGAGTAATGTTAATTACCATGCGCTTGAAAGCAAAGACACAGTAGTAACCTGGACTCCCGGCAGAACTCATAACGAGGCTGGGAGATGTCGATTGTAAGGCATTGAAAATACAGAAAT
>WRKN01000017.1 GCA_009778055.1 Synergistaceae bacterium | reverse complement strand
CACATAACGATGGAGTAGCAACTGCTTCTATCTGTTTATTTCTGTATTTTCAATGCCTTACAATCGACATCTCCCAGCCTCGTTATGAGTTCTGCCGGGAGTCCAGGTTGAATAGTTTATAATAACAATCAGGAGAGGGCGCGGAACATCGCGTAGCTGTCTGGGGTGTAAAGCACCTCCGGATCGCAGATTTTTACTGCGAAAGGGGGTGATCGGAATGGCTCAAATAATAGAGCTCTTACGAGTTTTAGCCGAACTCGTAAGAGCCTTGGCGAAACTAATTCGCGCTATTGCTGAACTGATCCGTAATCTCCGCTAGGGCGTAAGTCCGAGGTGGGGATTAGAGCCCCGCTTCGGCAGCCCAGAAACTACCGTCTGACCTCTCCCAGGCGGTCATTTCTATGTCTATTATATCACAGCAACCGACAACAACACACGGACATGTCTCTGGGGACGGGTTGCAGCCCGGCGCGGTTATGCTGTCCTTGATTATCAGCAATAGAATTGTCAATAGAATTTGACGAGGCCGCCGATAAATGTTAGAATCCCTTTCGTTCGGCGGTTTTTTTTGGTTTTTTGGTGAGTTGGCGAGGCCGCCGGATAGGGTTTATTTCGTGATTTTGTGCGGAGCGTAGCGCAGCCTGGTGAGCGCGCCTGGTTCGGGACCAGGAGGTCGGAGGTTCAAATCCTCTCGCTCCGACCACATTATTAACAACGCAAAGAAGGCTTGAGGGCAAAACTCCCAGGCCTTCTTTTTTTATATTGACTCTGATACCAGGTTGCAATCAAACTAATGTTAATCTGGGGCTTAAATGCTTGCCAAAGCTGCTTTTAGCTATTCTAACTTTAGGCCTTTTATTTCAAACTGGTATGATTCCGATGGCATTGATATGAAGGAGGTTATGCCCTTGGGGGCGGCTGAGTTTTTACCGGTTTGCCGCGCTGACATGGACGGCCTTGGGTGGGAATCGCTCGATTTTTTGTTCGTGAGCGGCGACGCCTACGTCGATCACCCGAGTTTCGCCGCGGCCGTGATAGGGCGGTGGCTGGAGCGGCACGGATACCGTGTTGGGATAGCGCCTCAGCCCGATTGGCGGGACAGCGCCGGATTCACGATAATGGGACGTCCGAGGCTCGGGGTATTGGTTAGCGGGGGTAACCTGGACTCCATGCTGAGCGGCAGAACGTCCGGCGGGAAGACGCGCGGCGCGGACGCGTACTCGCCCGGGGGCAGGGCCGGGTTAAGGCCGGACAGGGCCACGATAGTCTACTGCCAAAAAGTTAGGGAGATATGGGGCGGCATTCCGCTGATAATCGGGGGAGTGGAGGCAAGTCTGCGCCGCTTCGCGCATTACGACTACTGGTCGGATTCGCTGCGGCGATCCATGTTGCTGGACAGCCAGGCCGACCTTCTCGTGTACGGCATGGGCGAGCGGCAGATTCTGGAAATAGCGCGGTTTCTGGAGGACGGTTTTCCCGTCGGCGCGGTGCGCGAGGTGCGCGGGACATGTTACGCCGCCGACGATACGGATTATCTGGGTAATCTGGGGACATACGCCGAATTGCCGTCATGGGAGGCTGTAAAGGCCGACAGGAAAGCTTTCGCCGAGGCGTTCAGGCTTGCGTCGCTGGAACAGGATCCCTTCAGGGGCAAGGCTTTGGTTCAGCGTTACGGGGAGCGGAGAAGCGTGGTTCAGCTTCCCCCCGCGCCGCCGCTGACGCAGGACATGATGGACGCGGTATACGAACTGCCTTACGCGCGGGTCTGGCATCCGATGTACGACTCGCGCGGCGGCGTTCCGGCCCTGGCTGAAGTGAGGTTCGGCGTCGTCAGTCACAGGGGATGCTTCGGCGGCTGCGCTTTTTGCGCCATACAGGCGCACCAGGGGCGCATAGTCCAGTGCAGAAGCCACGCTTCGATAATCAGGGAGGTGGAGCTTCTGACCCGCGCGAAAGACTTCAAGGGGTACATCCACGACGTCGGCGGCCCGACCGCCAACTTCCGCCATCCCGCCTGCGCGGACCAGTTGACGCGAGGGAGCTGTAAAAACAGGGAATGTTTGTTCCCGGAACCGTGCGGACGGCTGGATACCTCCCACGCCGATTATATGGAGCTTCTGCGCAAGGTGCGGGCCGTCAAGGGAGTGAAAAAGGCGTTCGTGCGCTCGGGGCTGCGCTATGATTACCTGCTGGCGGACGGGGACAGGGGACGAGAATTTCTGGCGGAACTGTGCGAGCATCATGTGAGCGGGCAGCTCAAGGTGGCTCCGGAGCACGTTTCACCAGTCGTCCTCCGCGCCATGCGCAAAAGCGGCGCCGGGCAGTTCCGCAGATTCATGAAGCTGTACCGAGGTGTAAATGAGCGCCTTGGGAAAAAGCAGTACCTCGTGCCGTACTTCATGACCTCCCACCCGGGCGCGGGGCTGAACGAAGCGATAGAGCTGGCGCTGTTCGCCGCCGAGCTGGAGTTTTGCCCGGAACAGGCGCAGGATTTCGTCCCGACGCCGGGCAGCCTCGCCGCCTGCATGTACTACACGGGAATAGACCCTTTTTCCGGTGAAAAAATAACCGTGGTAAAAAAACCGAGGGAACGCCGGATGCAAAGGGCGCTCCTCCAACACCGCCTGCCCCGTAATCACGCCCTGGCGCGGGAAGCGCTCATCAAGGCGGGCCGTGCGGATTTGATAGGAAAGGGCGAGGGAAAACTCGTGCCGGACAAGGCGGAATAAGTTAAAATAAAATTCAAGTTTTTCCAGCAGGAGGAGATCTCAATACCGGACGAAGCGTACGAAACATCCGAGGCAATGGCGGCGTGGTCCTATAGACTGGGGATGCGCTTCTACAAGGCCGGTATTTCCGCGTTTTTTGCCGCGGGGGGATTGTCGCGCCTCAAAAAAAAATATAAAGCCGGCATAGAGGAACGTATGGGGGTTTTTGATCCCGGTGTGCCGCAGAATGTTTTTTGGGTGCACGCGGTGTCGGTGGGCGAGGTTCAGTCCTCGCTTCCCCTGCTTGAAGCCGCTGGCGGCAGGCCGGATTTGCCGCGCGTCCTGTCAACCGTCACGGCGACGGGCCGCACTCTGGCGGAGCAGCTCGCGCCGCGTTCCGTAACCCTGATATACAACCCCTGGGATACGCCGCGTTTCGTAAAAAGGGCGCTCGATACCCTGAAACCCAGGGCATACGTCGCGATGGAGACGGAGCGGTGGCCTGTGGTGCTGGCGGAGCTTCATTCGCGAGGCATACCGGCGTTTTTGGTCAACGGGCGCCTTTCCGAAGGCAGCCTGAATAGGATGCGATGGCAAAAGACCTTTTGGCGGGGCGTGCTGTGCTGTTTCGACCGCATGATGGTGAGGTTCGAGTCCGACAAAGAAAATTTTTTAAGCCTGGGCGTCCCGGAGGAAAAGATCGTTGTGACCGGCGACTGTAAAGTCGACGCCATGTTTGATCGCAAGGCAGGTATGGAGCGTTCCGCCATGCCCTGTCTGCGGCGCGGCGACGGAGCGCTGTTCATAGCGGGCAGCACTCACGCCGGAGAGGACGAGATCGTGCTCTCCGCGTTCGATAAAATTTGCCTTACTCATCCGGACGCGCGCCTGATATTGGCCCCGCGCCATCCGGAGCGCGCTCCCGCCGTCGCGGCGGCGTCGCGGCCTCACGGCGAAACCGCGCTGCTGACCGAGCTGGAAGCCGGTGGGATTGGAGACTGGGACGTGATGGTGGTGAATCGCATAGGCGCGCTGTTCGATCTTTACGCGCGCGTCTCCGAAGGCGGGGCAGGGGGCGCGTTCGTGGGAGGCAGCCTTGTTCCGAAAGGGGGGCAAAACCCGATGGAGCCGGCCCTCTTTGGCGTACAGGCTACTCATGGCCCGGACATGAGCGACTTCCCCGACATGGGACGCATGGACGCATCCGGCGCTTCCCTGGAGGTGCGAAACGCCGAGGAACTGGCGGAGGCATGGCTGACTGCCACGAACCCGGACGCGCGGGATGAAGTTAAGCGGGCCTGCAAAAATTACTTCGCCTCGATCGGAGGCGCCGGAACACGCAGTTGGGAGATAATAAAAGACCGCGCGGGGCTGTGAGCCGTTTTTTCCAGATGGGTGGATTATGTTAAGATAACAAAAAATTTATAGGAGGAACAAACGCTATGGTTACTCCAGCCATTTGCCCCATATCCGCCAAACTAGATAAGCGAGAAGCTCTGCGTAAAGATTTGATTCAAGCCTGGAACGATTATCAGACTACGGGATTGTACGCTGACGCCGAGGAAGTGGAGGAGTGGATTGCCGGATGGGGAACCGAAAACGAGTTGCCGGTACCGGAATGCCGCGCCTGATATATTCCCGTAACGCGCTTTACGACCTTCAAAGATTGCATAGGTTTTTAAGCGCAAAAAATCCGGCCGCAGCGAAGCGCGCCCGGGAGAGTATCCTAAAATCGGTTCAAACACTTAGGCTACAGCCTAATATCGGTCGCCCGGTCGAGGATATGCCGGATGAGTACCGGGAATGGGTTGTAGACTTTGGCGACAGCGGCTACATTATATATTATCGCGTTTCAGAAAGCGAAGCTACTATATTGGCCGTCCGCCACCAGAAAGAAGCCCCATAACATTTATCCATCCTTATATTATTATGAAAAATTTAGACGAGCTTCGCTCAAGTCTTGGTGTCCTTATCGACGGAGTTATTGAGTATCACGATACGCTGCCGTCCACTCAGGCGCGGGCGCGGGAGCTGGCCGGCGAGGGGGCGGGAAGGGCCGTGGTGGTTGCCGGCGAACAAACCGCGGGGCGCGGGCGGGTCGCGCGGCGTTGGGAGAGTCCCGGGGGGAGCGGGCTTTATTTTTCCGTCCTTTTCCGGCCTGCGCTGCCGGCGGGGGCCGTTCATATGGTAAACATCGCGGCGGCTTTGTCAGTTGCCGAGACCGTACGCTCCCTTTTAGGGCTGGAACTGGAACTCAAATGGCCCAACGACCTCCTTATCGAGAGAGAGAGAGAGTTTCGTAAGGTCTGCGGCATATTGTCGGAGTCGGTCTTGCGGAACGGAGCGCTCGATTATTGCGTAACGGGGATAGGACTCAACCTGTATGCCCCTCCCACCCTCACACCGGAGCTGAAAGACCGCGCCGGATGGCTGTGCGTACGCGGAGATAAAATCAATCGGGTCCGTGTAAAACTGTTGTCCGGCGTAGTCGAAAATTTTTTCGGTTGGGTCTGCGTCATGGAGCGCGAAGGTGCTGGGCTCTTGCTGAAAGAATACCGCGAAAGGTGCGCGTCCGTCGGACGCGTCGTCAGGGTTGAAACGGACTCGGAAATCCTGACGGGGCTTTGCTCCGGCATAGGAGACGACGGGGAACTCATGGTCGAAACGCCGGAGGGAACAAGACGTTTCCACGTCGCCGACGTCACCCACGCGAGGCTGGAGGGTTAGAATAGTGGAGAAACTGAACGAGGCAAACAAGGGAGCTGGATTCCGCTGCGGGGTGGTGGCCCTGGTGGGGCGGCCGAATGTGGGGAAGTCGTCGCTGGTCAATTCGCTTCTGAAGGCCAGGGCGGTCATAGTCTCACCTAAGCCTCAGACGACCCGGAACGCGGTGCGCTGCATATACAACGACGAGAGGGCTCAGATAGTCTTCACCGACACGCCGGGGATACATCTGCCCAAGGACAAGCTGGGAAATTTTTTATCGGACGCTGTTTTCGACGCTCTCGAAAATGCCGACGCGGTTTGCTACATGGTGGAGGCGGGGGACAAAAAAATAGGGACGGAGGATGCGGAGGCGCTGAACAGCCTGGCCGGTATCGCCCGTCCCGTGCTTTTGGTCGTGAACAAATGCGACGGTCAAACGCGGGATCCATCGCGGGCTTTTGCGGTTTACGGCGGCGCGCGGGCCTTTGCCGGACGCGCGGCGTTGTCCGCCAGGAGCGGGCGCGGAGTGCCGGAACTCGTGGAACTGTTATTGCGATTTTTGCCGGAGGGCGAGCCGTGGTATGACCCGGACATACTGATGGACAGTACGGAACGCTTCATGGCAGCCGAAATTATCCGGGGCAAGACGCTGGCTTTTTTACGCGACGAGGTTCCGCACTGCGTGGCCGTTGAGGTGGAGGAGTACAAAAGCCCCGACGAGTACCCGGAGCGCGATAAATTGTACATCAGGGCGTCCCTGATAGTGGAAACTCCCGGCCAGAAGGGAATTTTGATCGGCGCGGGCGGCGCGACGCTCAAAAAAATAGGCCAGGCCGCCAGGGGTGACCTTGAAGAAACCACCGGCCATTCGGTGTATCTGGAGCTTTGGGTGAAAATCTCCCCCAAGTGGCGGCAATCCGAACCGGTGCTCAGGCGCTTGGGTTATTCGTGAATTCGTGATCTCATGGGGTTCGAGTCGGCTTCCGGCGTGGTTTTGAACAGGCGTGTAACCGGGGAAGGTGATCTCAACCTCACCCTTTTTTTGAAGGGGCTGGGCGTCGTTTACGCTTCCGCAAAGGGGGCGGCTGGCGGTAAGGTACGCTTCGGCGGGGCCACGGAGCCTCTGGTGTGGGGCGCGTTCGCGCTCTACAGGCCCAGGGACGGCGGCGGAAGGCTGTACCTGAAAAGCGTGGATGTCGCGGACGATATGCTGTCCCTTAGAAGCCGTCCCGAAGCGCTTTTCGCGGCGGCGCGATGGAGCAGGCTTCTGACGCGCTATCTTATGGAAGGGCACGCCGACGACGGCCTGCTCGCTAATTTTTATTGGAACATGAAGCTCCTGTGCGGCGGATTGCCGCCCGAGGCTGTGGAGTGGCGTTTTATGCGAAAATGGCTGAAGGCTTGGGGACTTGCCCCCGAAATACCGGATTGCGCAACCGGCACGGCCTCGGAGCTGGAACTGCTGCACTTCGTCTCGGCCGCCAGAACGTCGGAACTCGAATCCTTCGAGCGCCGGGATGTTCTTGAAAGCAAGAGGCGTCTTTTCGCCGACGCGTCGCGCCGCGCGGAAACGTTTTTAATTGAAGTATGAGGAGGCGTACCGGTGAAAGTACAGGACATTCTCTCCAAAATAGACGCGATAGCCCCGTTCGGCAAGGCGGCGGACTGGGACAACGTGGGGCTTATGGTGGGCGATCCCCAGCGGGAGGTCAGGCGTCTGGGAATCACCCTCGACCCATTGCCCGAGGCAATAGACGAGGCTTTACGTAATGGCTGCCAGTGCCTGCTCTCGCACCACCCCATGTTTTTGGAGCCGCTGCGCCGCGTCGACCTGTCGACCGGTCCGGGCAAAGTGATACAGGCGGCGATAAAGGCTGAAATGGCTGTTTTGTCGGCGCACACAAACTGGGATGGGGCGGAGGGCGGAGTGAACAGAATCCTCGCTGAGAAACTCAATCTTGAAGCGATAGCCCCGCTGGTTCAGTCCGGGGACGGCGCGGGAGGCATGGGCGCCGCCGGAGACCTGCCTGCCGCCGTCCCTTTGATGGACGCTCTTAACATGATTAAAAGGGCCTGGAACCTTACCCGGCTGGACTATTACGGAGAACGGGATTGTAGTATACTGCGGGTGGCTTTGTGCGGCGGTTCGGGCGGCTCGTTGTGGCCGGCGGCGCTTGAGATGAAAGCGGATATTTACGTCACTGCGGACATGAAATACCATGACATAGCGGACTGCGTTAGATCGAAACTCAGCGTAGCGACAGCGGACCACGCCGAGATGGAAAGCGCCTCGCTTCCCGAACTGGCGCGCCGTTTGGCGGTTCCCGGCGAGCTTGAGGTCGTTTTGTTAAAGTTCAGGCCGCTGGAAACGCCTTTGCGGCTGTGAAAGGCAGGTTGTTGAAGAATGAATGAAGGCAGGGTTTTCAGCGGGATGAGGCCGACTGGTATGCTGCACCTGGGGCATTTGGCGGGGGCGTTGACGAACTGGACGGCGCTTCAGGAGAAATACGAGTGTTTTTACTGCATAGTCGACTGGCACGCAATTACGTCCGATTATGCCGAGTCCGGCGAAACCGGTAAAAACAGCCTGGACATTTTGCTGGACTGGCTTTCCGTCGGGCTGAGTCCCGAAAAAAGCTGTCTTTTCGTCCAGTCTCACGTTCCGCAGCACGCCGAACTGGCCTTGGCCCTGGGGATGATCACCCCTTTAGGGTGGCTCAACAGAAATCCCACGTACAAGGATCAAATCGCCAACCTCCAAAATAAAGACCTGAGTACCTTCGGTTTTCTTGGATATCCCGTCCTGCAGGCGGCGGATATCCTGCTTTATAAGGCCGATAAAGTTCCGGTGGGAGAGGATCAGAGCGCGCACCTCGAGCTTTCCCGCGAAATCGCGCGCCGTTTCAACCACTTCTTCGGCGCCGGCCTGCTGCCGGAACCTCAGACCATCCTTACGCCCACGCCGAAAGTCCCCGGCACGGACGGGCGGAAGATGAGCAAATCGTATGGCAACTCCCTTTACATTTCGGAAGACCCAAAATCTATATGGGATAAACTTCGCACGATGGTTACGGACCCGGCGCGGGAGAGGCGGACGGACCCGGGCGACCCGGAAAAATGCCCCGTGTGGAGCATACATAAGGTGTTCAACGGAGACGCGCCGCAGCGCGAGGAGATTGTGAAGGGCTGCAAGACGGCCGGGATCGGGTGCATAGACTGCAAAAAAATGCTCAACGCCCACATTGAGTCCGTGATGGTTCCCATACACGAACGCAGGGCAAAATATGAGAACTCCAGGGCCCTTTTGACGGACATACTTGCCGAGGGGGCCAAGCGCGCGTCCGTCGTGGCGAAGCGGACGATGGACGAAATTTATTCCGCCGTGGGGCTGCTGCGGCTGGATGGCTAAGGAAAGCGTCGAAGTCGTCATAGAGGGTTTTTCCGGCCCTCTCGACATGTTGTGCCACCTCGTGGATAGCCGTCAAATGCAGGCTTCCAAGATAAAGATGACGCAGCTCGTGCGCATATACGGGGCGTATCTGTCGAAGACCAAAAAGGCATCCGTTGAAACCCTGGCGGAGTTCTTTTTTATGGCGGCAAGCCTTTTGCTGCAAAAAACACTCTCCATTCTGCCCGCCGACAGCAGCGCGGAGGATTCCGAGCTTTTGGACGAAGCGGCGGAAATGGACGAACAGGCGCTGGAAGAGGAGATGTTTGAGCGGATTGCGCGTTACCGCCCCTATCTGACCGCCAGATCGTGGATGGAAGAACGCAAGGCCGGACGGGAAAAGAGCTACAGGCGCGCCGCGGAGGAGCAGGGCGAAGAGGGCGAACCCCGCTATGACATAGGAAACCTTTACTTTCTCTGCCGCGTATGGTGGGGCCTTTTGGAAAGGCGTTCCGCGCGGTCTTCGTCTTTTTCGCTTTCTTTGCCGCCTGACTCGGACTTCGGGGAAGAAGAAGGGTGGGACGGAATGCCGAGCGCCTTGCCGGAGGAGTCTCAGATACAGGGGCGCATTGCGGAGCTGGAAGAAAAACTGGCCCTGCACGCGGAGCTTTCGCTCAACGCCCTGTGGGCGCTGACGCCGACCGTGCAGGCTTTGGTGGTGACCATACTGGCCGTTTTGGAGATGTGCCGCATGGGCAAGACGGTAATTGAGCAGGAAGTTCCTTTTTCCGATGTCAAAATCCGCGCGAAAAACTGATAAGGATAAACAGCTAAAACCCCTGTCCGTTTTGTCGGCGCAGATTGAGGCCATGCTTTTCCTGGCCGCGTCTCCCGTGCCGGAAAACGAGCTGAAAACCGTCCTGGGGGTGTCGGGGCAGGAGCTTAAAGCTGCGCTGGAGGAACTTGGGAACCATCTGGCGTCCGGCCACGGGCTGGTTATGAAGTCTGTCGCGGGCGGGTGGGTTCTCGAGACCAACCCGCACTTCGCCGAGGTGTTGTCGCTTTTCCGCGACACTGCGCAAAGAAGGCGAGTAAGGCTCAGTAAGGCCGCTTTCGAAACCCTCTCCGTGGTGGCTTATAACCAGCCCGTAACGAGAAGCGAAGTGGAAGACCTACGCGGCGTGCGAAGCGAACGCGTCATAGAAACGCTTTTATCGCACGGGCTCGTTCGCACTGCGGGGCGCAAGAAGGTGAGCGGTTCCCCTTTGCTTTACCGCACGACCAGCCGTTTTTTGGATATCTTCGGGCTGGAGGCCATAGCCGACCTCCCCACTTTGGAGGAGCTGAACGAGCTGGGGGCGAACCCCGAGGATGCCTCTAACGCCTCTGATATTGAACGAGGCGGCGATGCGCCTTAACGCGTTTTTGGCCGAATGTGGAGTGGCCGCCAGGCGTAAGTCCGTTGCCTGTATTTTGGAGGGACGGGTGCGCGTCAATGGTAAGATTGTCTTGGCGCCTTATTTTCAAATTGACCCTGAAATTGACGCGGTGGAGTGTGAGGGCAGACGCCTGTCGATTCTCCCCAAGAAATACTTCGCGATGAACAAACCGGCGGGGGTGGTGTGCGCTGTCACCGACAAATACGATCCGGTGGTGGTGGATCTGCTGCCCGCTTCGGCAAGGGACGCGCGTGTTTTTCCCGTGGGGCGTCTGGACAGGGAGAGCGAGGGGCTGCTGATTTTGACGAACGACGGGGGATTTGCTCAGAAACTGCTGCACCCGTCCAAGGGCGTCGCGAAGGAGTACGAGGTTCTGCTGAATTTGGAGATAAACGACAAACAACTGCGGCGCTGGAGAGACGGTTTTGAGATGGAAGGGCGGCGGGTGAAACCGCTCTCGGTTGAAGTGATGCAAAAAGAACCCGCGGGGCGCTGGGTTCGGGTCGCTATAGGAGAGGGACTGAAACGCGAGGTCAGGACGATGTCGAATCTCGCCGGGTTCGGCGTCGAGGCTTTGATACGCCGAAAAATCGGCGGATTAACTTTAGTCCGGCTTAAAGTAGGAGATTTTGTAGAATTGTCTTTTATCGACATGTGCACTAAAATATTCAAAAGCGGTACGGTTTGACTAAGGAGGACACGCTGGTGAGCGGTGCACTCGATGAAAATTCAAGGAACCTTATAAAGACGCGTATCATCAACAAAATGAAAGAGATAAAATCCTTTCCGCAGTTTGTGGTGGAGACGCTGCGCAAGCTCAACGACCCCACCAGCAACGCGTCGGATGTAGCGTTGAGCCTGTCGCGTGACGAAGGTTTGGTTTTGCGCACCTTGAAGCTGGCCAACTCGGCGGCTTACGGCATGTCCAGAAACATATCGGACGTATCTGAAGCTATTGCCCTTTTAGGCTACAAAAACATCGGCAACATAGTTCTTGCCGCGTCGGTATATTCGGTTATGGACAAGGGACTCCACGGCTACGCGCTCGACCGCGGCGAGCTGTGGCGTCACTCGCTTACTGCGGCCCACGCGGCGCGTTATATTGCTCAATCCACGAAAAAAGTCCCGCCCGAGGAAGCCTATGTGGGAGGATTGCTGCACGACATCGGCAAAGTGGTATTGAACGATTACGTCCATTTCGGCTACGGGCTTATCATAAAAGAAGTGGAGGAAAAAGGTATCCCTTTCATTGAGGCCGAGATGAAAATCATCGGCTTTGACCACTCCACCGTCGGCGCTCTTCTGGTCGAGCGCTGGAACCTTCCGAAAAGTTACTATCACTCAACCCTGCTGCACCACAGGCCAAACGAACTGGAGCCGGAGAACGCCGAATTTCAGCCTCTGCTTGACGTGGTCACCGTGGCTAACTCCATATGCCTGATGATGGGCATAGGAATCGGCGCGGACGGGCTGCAGAACTACATATACCCCGAGCCGCTGGAGCGTTTGGGCATAAAAGATTACGAAGGGCTTATGTCGGAACTGGTGGACTTCGCCAGCGAAGCCGCTCAGGAAATGGCCGACATGAAGGGACTGTAGCGCGAATTGGGCTTTGTCGTAACCCTGGACGGCCCGGCAGGCTCCGGCAAAAGCTCGGTGGCCAAGCGGCTGGCCGAGCGGCTGGATTTTAATTATCTGGATACCGGAGCGTTATATCGTGCCATAGCTTGTTGTATGGATCGAAATGGAATAGCCCCCGACGAAAACGCGCGGTTTATGGAGTACCTGGGTTCTATGCGGGTACGTATTGACGGGAACGGTGTTTTTGTAAACGGTGAAGACGTTGCGGCTTTGATACGATCCCCTCGTGTTGACAGCGTTGTTTCGGCGTATTCCGCCCTCAAGCCGGTGCGCGGGGCGCTTCTGGGGCTGCAAAGGGATCAGGCGAACCACGGGAATCTGGTAACGGACGGGCGCGACATGGGAACCGTTGTTTTCCCGGAAGCGAACGTGAAATTTTTTTTGACCGCCACCCCGGAAGCCAGAGCAGAGCGGCGGTACAAGGAACTTTTGAAAAAAGGAGAGCCGGCGCTCTATGACGAGGTTCTGGCTCAAATGCGCGAACGGGACCGCATAGACGCGGGACGCGAATTTGCCCCGCTCAAAGAGCCCATAGACTCCATCCATGTAGATACGTCCGACATGACCGTGGACGAGGTGGTTGACCGGTTGACCGACATTGTGAAAGAGGGTTTGGGCGTGTGAAGCTAGATAATTTTTTTTATACCGCGGTTCGTATATTTTTCAAAATAATATTTTTCTTTTATCACCGCCTTTCCGTAAAATGGACGGAACCGCTTCCAAAAGGCCGCAGTGTCATAATTGCCTGTAATCATTGCAGCAATTTGGATCCTTTGATTGTAGGCGCGGCTTTCTCCAGGCGCTTGCGGTATTTTGCCAAAGAAGAGCTTTTCCGCCCGTTCCTTTTCGGCAGAATCATAAGGACGCTCGGCGCTGTCCCGGTTTCGCGCAACAGCAGCGCCGCCGCGGCCGGGGCGCTTAAAGGTCTGCTGAAATTTCTCGAAGAAGGCAGCGACGTCCTGATCTTTCCCGAGGGTTCCCGTTCCGTTGACGGGAAGCTGTTGCCGCTGGAGGGCGGCGTCGGACTCATAGCCTGCCATTCCAAAGCGCCTGTTCTGCCGGTTTTCGTAAAAGGTTCCCACAAGGCGATGCCGCGCGGTTCCGTAATGATAAAACCCGTCAAAATAACAGTTACGTTCGGTAATTTGATTACTTTTCCCCCGGAAACCTACAAGGAGAAGGGGGCCAGGGAAAAGGTCATGACGGCTCTGGAGGACGCCCTGAAGGCGTTGGAATCAAAAGCGTTGGAACCGGCTCAGGGGGAGAACGGATGTTTTTGAGCATGACCGGCTTCGGCCGCGCGTCCCGTGAGTTTCCGTGGGGAACCGTCACTTTTGAGGCTGTGTCCGTCAACCATAGATACCAGGATATAAGCGTCCGGCTGCCTAAAGAGATACATTCTTTGGAAAGCGCGCTGACGGCGTCGTTGCGTTCCCTTCTGAGAAGGGGCAAAATTCGTTTGATCGCCGAAATAGACTGGGCTGCGGATTTCAAGACCGCCAGGATTGACACGTGCGCGCTCCGGTCTTACTATGACCGGATACAGGAGGTAGCGGCCGAAGTGAACGCGCCGCAGACGGAGCTGACGGCTTTACTTAACCTGCCGGGAGTATGTGATTCCATGCGCCTGCGCGAAGGAATTTCCGGCGAGCTTGGCGAGCCCGCTGAGTTCGCCAAAAGCGGCGGCTTATGGAAAGACCTGGTCTGCGATACGGTGGACGCCCTGATGGAGATGAAAAGGTCGGAAGGCGAGAAATTGCAGGCTGTGGTGGAGGAAGACCTGAAAGAACTCGAGCGTCTGACCGGCGCGCTCTCGGAGCGATGGAACTCCGCCTCCTCGGAGGCGCTGTCGGCGCTGGGGAGCAGGATAGAGAAAGTTATGGAACGTTTCGCCCTGGAAATCGACCGGAATCGGATTGCGCAGGAAATTTCCCTGCTGGCCGACAAATGGGATGTGTCTGAGGAGCTGGCCCGCCTCGCGGGGCACATAGCCAAATTCAGGGAAATAGCCTCGGGGCGCGAGTCAGAGGGGCGCAAGCTCGATTTCCTGATTCAGGAGATGAACCGGGAGGTAAACACAATGGGCTCCAAAACAGGCGACGCGGAGTTCCGCTGGATGGTTGTCGAGGCAAAATCGTGCCTCGAACGTATACGCGAACAGATACAAAACGTAGAGTAGGAGGTGTTCAATGTCGGGGATGCGCAAGGGCAGGCTTTTTGTTATTGCCGGGCCGAGCGGGGCAGGCAAGGGTACGCTGAGGACGATGGCCCTGTCGGGCATTGAAGACCTGGTCTATTCCGTTTCCTGCACCACGCGCCAACCGCGCGAGGGCGAGCGCGACGGAGTGGATTATCATTTCGTGACCGAACGGGACTTCGAGGATAAGGTAGCCGGCGGGTTGTTTCTGGAACACGCCGTCGTTCACGGTTGCTGTTACGGAACGCTGCTGGAAAGCGTGGAGCGGGAGACAGACGCCGGGAAGGACGTGCTGCTTGAAATAGACGTTCAGGGAGCGCGGCAAATCAGGGAAATTTTGCCGGAAAGCGTTCTGATATTCATCGCCCCGCCGTCGTTGGACGCACTGGAGAAGCGGCTTCGCCGGCGTAAAACCGAATCGGAGGATAAAATAGCCCTCAGGCTGGAAAACGCGAAGAAGGAAATGGCGCTTTCCTCCGAGTATGACCGGATAATTGTGAACGACAACCTGGAACAGGCGTGCGAGGAATTGCGCGATTTAATTTTGAGCAGCAGGAAGGTAGAGAAAGCATGAAATTCTACGATATAGACGCCCTGGAGAACAAGTGCGGCGTACACAACAAATATAAAATCACCGCGTTGGTGGCGGCCAGGGCGCGTTGGCTGAGCGAGCAGAAGACGGAACTCGACGGCGCGGAACCGGCAAACGAAAAATACCTGTCCTCCGCGCTTTTGGAGATTGAAAACGGCGAATTACCCGGAACGTGGGTCGAAGAACTGGAAAAGGCCCCTGATTCCAATCCCTCCCCAGATGCTTGCGTGGAAACGTTCCCGTAAGATACTTCTATGCGTAACGGGGGGAATCGCCGCCTATAAGATTCCCGACCTCGTCAGCCGCCTGAAAAAGCTGGACTGCGAGATCGAGGCGGTCATGACCAGGGCGGCGGAAACTCTTGTCAGCCCGCTGGCGATATCCACGCTTTCCGGACGCCGGGTGTGGCTGGAGGACGACTTTCTTTCCGCCTCGCGAGGTTTTGAAATTCCACACATCAGCCTGGCCGACTGGGCTGATGTTGTTGTAGTCGCTCCCTGCACGGCCAACACCGCGTTCGGCGCGGCGCACGGACGGGCCGCGAGTATAGTGGAGGCCGCGCTTCTGGCCGCGCGCGCCCCTGTTTTGCTCT
Organism: Synergistaceae bacterium; assembly: GCA_009778055.1. GTDB lineage: Bacteria > Synergistota > Synergistia > Synergistales > Aminobacteriaceae > WRKN01. Next base: position 5,615 of record WRKN01000017.1, on the reverse strand, counting down.
TTCCCGCCATGAACGCACACATGTTCGACAATCCGGCCACGCGCAGGAATTTAAGTATTTTAGCGGAACGGGGCGTGCGGGTCGTCGACCCGGAGTTCGGCGTGCTGGCCTGCGGATACGAGGGCAAAGGACGGCTGCCGGAAACCGGCGTCATTCTGGAGGAGATATTCCGCGCCCTCTCGCCCCGGCGCGATATGACCGGCAAGCGCGTCCTCGTCACTGCCGGGCCCACGAGGGAGTATATCGACCCGGTGCGCTTCATATCCAATCCCTCGAGCGGTAAAATGGGGCTGGCGATGGCGCGTACCGCCTGGTACAGAGGCGCGGACGCCCGGGTGGTTTTGGGACCCGTCCCCTCCGCCCCCGAAAATTTTTATCATGGCCTGGAGATACGTAATGTCGTGTCGGCAATTGAAATGCGCGACGCCGTAATGGAGAACCTGGAATGGGCGGACTGCGTGATAAAGGCGGCGGCCGTCGGAGATTACCGCGCCCCTAGCGTAACCGGGCACAAAATAAAAAAAGAACACGGCGAAAACCTGTCCCTGACGTTGGAGCAGACCCCGGACATAGCCGCCGAAGCGGGGGCAGCCAAACGTCCCGGCCAATTTCTGATAGGATTTGCGGCGGAGACCGGCGACCTTGTAAAAAACGCCCGCGCGAAAATGGAGCGCAAGGGACTGGATCTTGTGCTGGCCAACGACGTGTCGGACGTGAGCGGAGGCTTTGGCTCGGACTTCAACACGGTGCGGATGATGCCGCGCGCCGGAGGCGAAACTACGATTTCCGGCGCCAAGGAAGAGGTCGCCGACGCCGTGTGGGAGAAGATTATCTCCGACGGCCTGTTCTGACGCGTACTGCTTTGATCGTTAATTACGTGGACGTGGTGGTTCCCGGGCCTTGGTGGAACACCCTGACCTATACCTTTGAGGGCGCTTCCAATTTGGCGGAAGGCGTGAGAGTAAAGGTTCCGGTAAGGACGGGAAAGCGCGTCGGGTTTGTATGCGGCGCGGGAGAGGCCCCTCCGCCCGGCCATATTAAATTAAAGCCGCTGGAGGCCGTTCTGGACGATGTTCCGGTTCTGGGAGACGAACTATGGAATCTGGCCGGATGGATGGGGAATACGTTCCTCTGCGGCGCGGGAGAGGCGTTGCTGCTTATATGTCCCGCTCAGATTTTGCGGGGCGACTCCTTTTCGTACGTGCCAAGCCGGCTGGAAGACCAGGACAACCGGGCTTTCCATGAGGTTTCTTTTTACAATCCAGTGGATGGGGAGCGTTTCGCGTACTACCGCGACGCGCTTTCGGAGGGCGGAAAACGCACTCTGCTGCTTTTCCCCGAGGTTGAGATGGCAAGCGCTTTTTTTGCCGGCATGTCCGAAGCGCTAAAGAGCGACGCGCTCCTGTGGCCGTCGGGCGGCGGCAAAAAACTATGGGACGCGTGGAAAAGGACGGCGTCCGGGGAAGCGCGGGTCGTGGTGGGTTCCAGCGGGGCCGCGTTCGTTCCGCTTTGCTTCGATGAGGCGATAGTGGACGACGAGTCAAACCCGGCGTATATTTTGCCGCGCGCGCCGAAAATCTCCGCGCGCAGCATTGTGGGCCGGCGCGCGTTGACCCTGAAGGCAAAGCTGATCCTTGGAGGGCGGATGCCGTCGGCCAGAACGTACATGCGTTCCAAACCGGAGTACCATGCGCAGCCTCAGCGCAGCAACCTGGTGTTCGTCGACGCCAGGTCTTTTAAAAAAGAAACTCCGGGCGTGGAAGGAGGGCTGCCCATAGCTCCTTCCCTTATCGAGCGCACGGAATCCGTATTGGCGCAGGGGCGCTGGGCGTTTTGGATCATGGACCGCAAAGGGCAGGCCGGCGAGGTATACTGCTGCGACTGCGGCGCTTCCCTGTGCTGCTTACGCTGCAAGGGAACGACGCGCAGCGAAAGTAGGGGAGATATTGCGGGGCTTCGCTGCCTCAGGTGCGGAGAGCGCACGTCGCTTCCGTCCCGCTGTCCCGCCTGCCGGGGGAGCCTTTTGCTTGGGAAAAGGCCCGGCCTGGAGGCACTGCTGCCTCTGGCAGCCAAGTTCATGAAAGGACGCCCGGTCATACTGGGCGAACCGGGCAAACCGGGCAAAAATTCCGGGGAGCCGTCGCTGATGTTGGGGACGCGCGGGCTTTTATCCCTTTGCGACTCGCTTGACGTTGGGCTGGTTGCGTGGCTTGACCCGGACGCCGAGGCCCGCAAGGCCGACTATAACGCGAGGTTTCAGGCGTTCAGCATGGTGTGGGAATCATGCTGGCGCGGGCTTCAAAACGGGGAACGCGTCGTGCTGATGCAGGTCAGGGGTTCCGGCGATTCATGGAGGAACGTCCTGCGGCTTGGGTGGGGGCATTTCTGGAAAGGCGAGCTGCGCGAGCGCGAAAAACTGGGCTTGCCTCCTTATGGGCTTCTGGTTCAGATTGATTTACCGAAAAATGAAAATAAAAGGGGCTTGATTGAATCGCTGGAAAGGGAGAATATTATGGCGATGGATTCGGGGGAGGAAAATTCTCCTCTGTGGGTTGCCGCGAAATCCACCGAAAGGCTGAGGGTTGCGTTGGCGCCGCGTTTCGAGATATCACGCTCAGGCGCCGGGTTTCCTGTTGTTACCGTGTTGTCCGAGTAAAAAAAAACGAGGTCTCAACATGCAAAACATACAAAAATGGCGCATAGAAGCATCCGATATGGTAAAGGAGCAGATAGCGGGGCGCGACGTCAGGGATCCCCGCGTTCTGGAGGTAATGTCCTCCGTGCCGAGGCACATGTTCGTCCCGGACGAACGCGCCGGGGACGCGTATATAGACCGCCCGCTCCCCATAGGAGAGTGTCAGACGATATCGCAGCCCTACATGGTCGCCAAAATGACCGAACTTCTGGCGGCGGGGCCGGGAATGAAGGTTCTTGAGATAGGGACCGGTTCGGGCTACCAGTCCGCCGTACTGGCGGCCTTCGGCCTTCGGGTCTGGTCGCTGGAGCGCATCGAAGTTTTAGCCGCCAGCGCCAGGGAAAAGCTGACGAGTTTGAATTTTGACGTGACCGTCATTTACAGCGACGGCAGCGAAGGGTACGAGCCGGAGGCCCCATACGACAGAATCATCGTGACGGCCGCGTCATCGCGCATAGAGCCGGCCTGGGACCGGCAGCTCGCGCTCGGCGGGCGCCTGGTGGCTCCTGTAAACGTAATATCAGGGGGACAGCGCCTTCTGGTGAGAGAAAAAACGTACCACGGTTTCCGCAACGCGTGGCACGACTATTGCCGATTCGTCCCTCTCCTGACGGGAATGAAAGGATTGTGACGATTTTTCGCCGGTTATGGCGGTGGCAAGTCGATATTGAAATCGGTATTTCCTACCTGAACACGATATTCTTCGCCGACAAACGAGAAATCTCTGCCAAATTCTAAGTGCTTGTCAAAACTGCTTTTAGCTATTCTAACTTTAGGCCTTTTATTTCAAACTGGTATGACCAGTTAATCCTTTGACTCCAAATTTTCCCTCTTAAGCCTAAAGATGTCCTGCATTGCTTTATGGCGTTCTTGCACAAACGGGTTAAGCTCCGCGCTTTTGCATTTTTCAAGAAGGTTTCCAACCTGATCAGGGTAGCGCTCGGCCAGCCTTTCGAACATTTCGTAGTGTTTCAGGGGTCTTTCGCCTTGCTTCCACGGTACTCTGCAAAAATCATTTTTATTGTTCGGCTCGTGGTAATTCCACATGCTTTTGTCGTTGTCGAACAATGGGGCAACTCCGACAATCTGATCGCTGTTCTTGTCCACCATGACTTCCCAATTTCGTCCGTGCCTGTCCCTGTTGCTTACCAGACAATCGAGGAAAAGCATGTTAACCGTGTCCTTTTCTATGACCGGAAGATGGTTTTGTATGTTCTCCATAGTAAAAGACTTTGTGGTCATTTCTTTGGAAAAATCGTAATCCGTGGGGGATATTTCGCCGTTGCTTTCTTGAAACAGCTCTTCAACGGGAACATAGTCCATGTTTGGGTCGGTTTTGAAGTTGTAACTTAAAGTTCCAGTTAGAATACGCTCATTGCCGGACATGCCTCGTATCTCGGAGCTGTTTATCTCCAAGAACTCCGTTATGGCATGTGAAATTTCCAGTGCCACGGCAATCTTATACACATGGCACTCTATTTCACTTTCTAAGCGCGTGGAATCCGGCTTAAAGAGGGCTACTCCCTGAAGCTCATTTGTCAGCCAAACCTTGTTGGGAAGTTGCCCTCTGCCTTCATATCGCTCGGCAAACCACATAAATCAATCATTCCTCCATGCAAAGATTAGGCATTTTAACGAGTTTAGTGTATCAAAGAGTCATAAAGAACCGTTCCTTCCGGCAGTTCTTCATACAGATAGGCGTCGTCATGGCCGCTGAACGTTCCGCAGGCCACGAGTAAATCCCACACACTGTACTCGGTCATGTTGTGAGTTTTCATTATGCCGCCGACATAAGTATTGTCCCTTCTCGGAATTATTCTGTAGATGAAATTGTCCACTTCTTCGCCGGTGTACACTTTGGCAACGTTGGGGAACTCGCTTATCATAACTCTGAACTCCCGGCTACCTCCCGTTTTGTATTCGAACTGATATTTTTCTTTTTCAAGTTCCGTCAGTATGCCGATGAGTATGGGGTTCCCTCCGATTAGTTTTTCCTTCCCGCCGATTGTTTCCCATTTGCCGCCGTAAGCCTTTGTTGTTACATATAGTTTTCTTAACATTTTATTTTCCTTTCTTCTTTACGTGATTTGTTTTATATCTTGTCCGCTTACGATTCCAAGATGCTGAACGTGTCTAAACTCTATAATACAGATTGGAAGAGCTATCATGCAACAGGTTTGTCCAGATAACCGAAATCTATCCACTTTTCTTGCTGCGGTAACTTGCATTATAGCTTCAAAAAGCGTTCTCATGTCTGCATGGATATCCTGGGACGTATCCGAGACGCACAGAAGCTGGAACGTCTCCTGTTGATGGTATCGACGGCGCAGATAGTTGCGGTGAGTGAGGGGGTGTCCGTAACTCTTGAAGGGAAACGGGAAGAGGTTGACCCGCATCACTTCCGAAGCCCGAGTTATTTTCAGATAGGCTTAAGGTGGATACAGCGATGCCTGCTGCATGGTTGAAGATGCGGGGAAATCACTTCAACGCAACTTTCTCAAACCATGAATGTCACTAAGAGAACCATACAGCGTAAAAACCCCGCTTCTCAGCGGGGTTTTGCTTATGGAAATATTCGTGTAAACGCGGTATACTGAATTCTGAAGTCAAAATCTATCTATTGTGGCTTCAGAGGAAAAAATTAAACCAAAAGGAAAGCAAAAATGGAAAAATCAATCTATAGAAATATTATTATCGGCTTTGGTAAAGGCGGCAAAACTTTGGCGAAATTCTTGGCGGCAAAAGGCGAGTCGGTTGCCGTCATTGAAGAATCGACGCGGATGTACGGCGGAACTTGCATTAATATCGGCTGTATTCCTTCAAAATCGCTGATTGTCAGCGGTCAAAAAGGCTTGAATTTCTCCGACGCAGCCGCTAAAAAAGCTGCTTTGACAGGCAATTTGAACCGGAAAAATTATCA
>WRKN01000016.1 GCA_009778055.1 Synergistaceae bacterium | reverse complement strand
CTTCGCCTGTACCGGTGGCGCGGGGTTCTTTTGGCGTTGTGCCTGTTGTTGAGCGGCAACTTTATTTCCCTTTTGCGGGACCTGCCGCTCGCGCCGCTTTACGCCGCCGAAATGAGAGAGCGCGAAGCGTTGATTGTCCGGCAAAAAAACGCGGGCAAAACGGACATAGTTGTCCCTTCCCTGACGGTCAAACCCAAACTGCTTTTCTTTTCGGATATCAGACCATCTCCGCATGACTGGAAAAATCAAAGTTATGCCGAGTACCTGGGTGTGGAGTCCATCATCGCCCTGCCTGAATCCATGCTGAACGACGAACAAGCGGCACGCGGCGCCCGTGAAGGGAACCTCTCGGGGCTGAAGGCGCTGGCCGAGGCCGGCGACCCGGAAATTCAGTTCATGCTGGGGGAAATCTACGACACGACGTTCGCCCTGCACGATGGAGCGCCGAAAGATAACGCGGAGGCCGCGAAATGGTATCGCAAAGCGGCCGTTCAGGGTCACGCTCATGCCTGCCGCCGCCTGACCCGCCTTTACGCGCTTGGCATGGGCGTGCCCCAAAATTATTTTTACGCCCTGGGCTGGCTTCTGAGGTCGCAGTTTTAGGAAAGCTGGTTTTTGAACGCGGGGAGTGAAAAAGCTGTTCAAATCACACTTGATTTTTTTTGAGACCATAGTATAATCTGCTAGGTAAAGTGGAATTTGCTTGAGGGAGGAATTCATTTGAAGCGTTTGTTGGCAGGTTTGTTAGTTGCGATTTTTATGGTCAGCGGTGCGGGTGTTGCGTTCGCGGCGGAGACTTGGGCAACGGGAGCGAATATCGTCACTCCGGGTAAGGTGGCGGATGTGAGCGGTCATCTTGAAGGAGCTACAAATGTGACTGTGGGTGGACTTGATAAGTTGACGGACGAGCAGAAGAAAGCGGTTCAGAAACTCGTTGACGACTTGAAAGCTGACGGGGACGAGGGCGATAAAGTCAAAGTTTTGCTCGTGGGCTTTACGTTTACTGCACGTGGTGTGGCTTTTTACGAATACAACGATAATGACGAAGTGCTTTATGATTTTGTGGCTGGCGAATTCGACCAGCCGGGGACTGTTAAAGTGGCGGCTAAGAAAGAGGTAAAATTTACCAGAGGTAGCCCTGAGGATTACGAAAATCCTGATGAATACAAGAAGTCCAGCAGTGACAATACAGGTTTCTTGAGCGTGAGGAAAGATAAGAGCGGAAGCGGCAGCGGGTGCTCGATTCTCACATTGGGAGCGATAGCGCTGTTCCTGCTCCCGGCGTTTGCGGTAGTCAGACGCAGAAAGTAAACTCAGTTTTTCTCATGGAACGTTTTATATGCCCTTCCGCGCGGAGGGCATATATTTTTTTGGCTTTTTTTGCCGCGTCCGCCTTAACCGCCCTTCCCGTGTTGGTCTTCAACGTAAGAGGGTATCCGTTTCTGGACTTTTACAAATGGGCGGTTACATTTCCTCTTGTCGCCTACGGCGTCGGGACGGCTTCCTTCATGTTCCTCGCGGAAAAACCCGGCGTTCGGGTGACCCCGATTGAGCTTACGTGGCTGGCATTTGTCCTGCTGATGGCGTTTCAGCCGTTTATCCTGCCGCTGCTTAATTTTCATGAATGGCTCAGGAACGCGTACTTTTTCGCCGCCCTCGGCGGGGCCGTTTTTGTGCTGAGAAACCTGCCCGTGGACGAGGCGTTTCCATGGATACTCCGTTCCGTCTGTGTAGCGGGCGGTATTTCGTCAGTGTTCGGTTTTGCACAGAACATGGCGGGCGTAAAATTTCCTTTCATATTAGGGGTTCCGAGCGGTTTAGTTCGTTTTTTTGCCAACACCGGACTGGACAATCTGTTGGGCGCTTACCTCGCTTTGGCGGTTACAGCGGGCGTGTGGCTCCTGATTTACGGAAAACGGAGGGCATGGAATATATTCGACTTTTCCCTTCTCGCCCTCAACACCGCAGGAATGTGGAGAACAGGAACGCGCTCGGCATATATCGCCTGCGCGGTTGGCTGCGCCGTTTTGCTGGCGTTTTCCCGCTCCAGGCCCGGATTCATGAAAAAATGCCTCAAAACCCTGGCCAGCGTAGCCGTGATTTTGGTTTGCGTCGCGCTAGCCTCACCCGGCGCATTGCGGGTGGAGCGCCGGGATATGGGCAAGCTCTTCGATTTGTCCACAAGCCGGGAGGGACGCTGGACGATCTGGCTTACAAGCTGGGAGATGATCAAGACCGCGCCGCTCCTTGGGGTGGGGTTGGGGAACTACAAGTGGAACTATATGGACGCGATGGCCGCCGCTACGGAAACTTACAATCTTCCGCCAAGATATACCCATTGGGCGCACAATGAATACATCCAGTGGATAGCGGAGACGGGCGCGGTTGGAGGGATACTTTTTTTCTCTTTTCTTCTTTATTGTATTTTCCTCTGCCTCAAAGGCATAAAAAAGGAAGAAAACGCCGAAAAAAAGCCCCTTCTCGTCTGGAGCCTCGCGGCGCTTGCCGTCTTGATGGCGGATTCCTGTTTCAGCCGCCCGATGCACCACGCGGACACGGCGTTCACTCTGTCGCTTGCGCTGGCTGTGATATCGAGGATTGAGGCCGTGCCGGTGAATTTCTCCTCGAGAGCGCGCTGGGCGGCAGGCGGGGTGATGCTCGCCATTTCCCTGTCGGGACTCATTTTTTTTGTGCAGTCTTTTCAGGGACGAAACTTCCTGGGAGCGTATATGGATAACCAGTTTTACCTTACCCTGTCCTCGTCCGAGGTAAGGGAGGGATACAAACATCCCCTGCTGCTCCGGGATGCCTATCTCCGGCTCATCGCCAGAGAGAATTACGCCAGAGCGTCGATCGGTTTTGACGATACCGCCGAGCAGGATTACCGCGACGCCGTCCGCCTTCTCACGCGCTGTTTCGAGACTCAGCCCATGTACAAGGAGCTGAACATGCTGATGATGCTTTACCAAAAGCGCGGCGAATTCGATGAAGGGCGACGCTATTTTAAGTATTACCCACCCGAGGAAAGGGAGAAATTCCTCGAAGCCCGGTTTGAAGGCAAATATATGCAGTGATTGCCGCTATATCAGCCAATGGGGCACGGCCCACACGTCATTGCCGAGCGGATAGAGATCGCTTCCGCCGCAAATGACGTTACCTGTTCCGACTGTCATCCCGGTATCCGCGACAGGGGCTATCGCGTCAAAATGCCGGAGCGCTTTCCTGTCAGGATTGACGTTTTCCTTTATTTCAATCGGGTATAGAACGCCATTGCGCTCAATCAGCAGGTCGATTTCTTTTCTGTTGTTCGCGTCGCGGTAATAGTAGAGCGGCGGGAGCCGCCCCGAGTTGACGAAGCTCTTGTATATCTCGCTTACAACGTAATTTTCAAAAAATACGCCGCTTTCCGCGAGCTTTTCCAGCACGCCGGCGTCATCAACGCCGCGCAAGTAACAGAGTAGCCCCGTGTCCATGAAATACAGTTTGGGGGCTTTGACCACCCTTTTGAGCGCGTTGTTGAAATACGGCTGTAATAGAACCGCGATACCGGAAGAAACCAGAACCGACATCCATTCTTTAGCCTTGTTTACGGAAATGCCGACCTTTTTTGCGATATTCGTATAATCAACATGACATGCCGCCAAACCTCCGCACACCCGCATGAACTTATAAAAAACCAGCTCATCCGCGACCTGAGCCAAATCCTTGATATCCCTCGAAAGGTAAGTTTGAAAGTAAGCGCCGAAATAGTCCTGAAACGCAGCCGCCTGCCGTTCGTGCAAGCGCGGCATCCCGCCTTTCAGGATTGCCGAAAAGGTATCCCCCCGGCTCATCGGCACGCCGGCTGCTTGCCGTGAAATCAGCGTTTCGGCGTCGGTTTCGTATTCGTCAAAAAGTGAGCCGGTTAACTCGCTGCGCGAAAGGCTGAACAAATTAACGATCCCCACGCGCCCCGCCATGCTCTCGGATACATTTTTCATCGAAACAAAGCTCTGTGAACCGGTCAGCCAAAAATCTCCGCGGCTTCCGCGCTCGTCCACGTACGCTTTTATGTATTGCAAGAGAGCGGGCGCGTATTGAAACTCATCAATAATTACCGGCGGCGCGTATTTTTGCAAAAAAACCGAAGGCGCTTCCAGCGCCATTATCCTGTTTTCCGGAATATCCAGTGTTACGAACGACCGGTCATCCCCTGCCAAATGCTTAAGCAGCGTCGTTTTCCCAACCTGCCTCGCGCCGGTAACCATGACGGCGGGAAAAGAGGCGGACAGCTCCATTACTTTCTTTTCAAGTTTCCTTTTTATATACATGGCAGGTTCCGATGATCTACGTCAAACGTCTTATTCACGCAAGGCTTTGATACAAAAACACCTTAGTTTAGGAATTTCATCATACGTTACGTCGACTACGATGTCCCATTTTGTGTTCTTATAGTGATGTACGAGCCTGTGCCGCATCCCGCTGATGACATGCCAGTCAAACTCTTGGTGATTTTCCTGAAATTGTTCACTCAATCGCTCATATACAATTTCACCGATGTTTTCTATACGTTTAGAAACAGCGTCAAGGCATGTTTGATCATCCGACATTGTTTGGCGTGTCACTCCCAACCGCTCAATATGTTTATATATCATATCGCAATCGTCGATTATAGCGGCAAGAGCGTCGCGGTCAGCGCACTTATTCCCCATATATAAGAACCCTGTCTTTCAAAATTATTTTGTAGATCGGCGCATTTTCATCAAAATCAAGGCTGGAATAACAGTCCACGTTTTTACCTGACCGTTTCATTGCACGGCTAAGTATGCCACAGACCTCATAACTTTTGAAGCCGTCCGAAGGCTCGACAAACAAATCTATATCCGATTTTTCCGTAGCTTCACCGCGCGAATAGGAACCGAACACATATCCCCTGCGCACAGGATAAGCGTTAAAAGCAGGAGCCAACAGCACTTTCAATTCGTCAAGTGAGTATACGCCGGATTCCATAAAATCACCTTGCGTCTTTACATTACGCCGAGTTTGACGAGAAGGGTCTCCAGCGCCTGCGGGCCGCTTGCGAGCAGAATGTTCGCGCCGATAGAATTTGAGCCTGTTCCGGTTCCCACGATCAGATTCGATTTCGTGACGAGAGCGACGTCTCCGAACTCGCCGAACATCGCGGATACCACGCTGAGTATTGACGCAAGCGTATCGTGCGCCACTGAAGGAATGGTCATTCCGCTTGACACACCCAGAAACCCGTTCACCGCGCTCAGAAATGACCCCAGCAATATGTTGCTTATTTCGCCCAGCGCGCTGTCCACCATTTCCTGAGGCATCGAAGCCACGTCCATCTTCGTTTTGAACTGCTTGTACATGAGCAGTATTATCAGCTTGTTGACGTCGCTCTCCCTCACGAGGAGCATGAAGTTGAAGGGATCTTTGTGGTTCGATGAGGAAAACACCGCGGTGTAGGCGGAATCAGGATCGTCGTAGTAGCTGTTGAGTTCGTAAATAGACACGAGTTCCGCCTTCGGAATTTCAACGCTGACCCGGCAGCCCAGCAACGAGGACAGCGCGGTTGCCGCGTGCCCCCCGCCTATATTTCCAATTTCGCGAATCGCGTCAAGGTGCATAGCGTTCATTGAACTCAAATCGAACATTGTCATCACCCTATCCTTTTTACGTGTGGATAGTTTAACACAGACCCGCGGCGTTATTTCTCAATAAAACAGCGGGGCCTTGCGGCCCCGCTGTTTTACGTCAGTTATTCTTTATTCCGCCTTGACCATTTCCGCGCCGAGTTCGGCGAGAACCTTGTAGGAGCTGTAGCGCTGTTTGGCCTCCTTCTCGGCCCGGTCGAACAGCATGTCCGCCACTTCCGGGAACTCCTGCTTCAAAGACGAGTAGCGCGTCTCGCTTACAAGATATTCCTTGAAGCTGGCCTTGGGCTCCTTTGAGTCCAGAATGAAGGGGTTCTTACCCTGGTCGATCAGATCGGGGTTGTAGCGGTAGAGATGCCAGTAACCGGCCTCCACGGCTTTTTTGGTCTGTTCAAGCATCCTGCTCATTCCGCCCTTGATGCCGTGGTTGATGCAGGGGGCGTACGCTATTACCAGGGATGGGCCCTTGTACGCCTCGGCCTCGGCAAGAGCTTTTATTAACTGGTTCTTGTCCGATCCCAGGCCGACCTGCGTTACGTACACTCCGCCGTAGGTCATCGCCATGCGGCCCAGGTCTTTTTTGCGGGTGCGCTTGCCGCTGGCCGCGAACTTAGCGATGGCCGCCGTCGGCGTGGACTTCGAGGACTGTCCTCCCGTGTTGGAGTAAACCTCCGTGTCCAATACCAGAATGTTGACGTCCTCGCCGGCGGCAAGCACGTGATCCAATCCGCCGTAGCCGATGTCGTAAGCCCAGCCGTCGCCGCCGAACGCCCAGACGGATTTTTTGACCAGGTAGTCGCGGTGCTCGCAGATCTTTTCATAATGAGCCAGAGCCTCGCCGTCGCATCCGCACCCGCAGCCGCAAGCGTTCTCAAAGACTTTATCGAGCAGGGCCTCGACCTTCGCGGCGGACACTTTGGACTTTTCGCCGTCGTCGCGGGTTTCAAGCCACTCGGTAAGCACCGCTTTGTCCTCGGCCGGAATGTCGAGCTTCAAAAGGGCCTCCGCCGCGGTGACAAGGTATCCCACCAGGACGTTAATGGCAAGCTTCATGCCGTAAGCGTACTCGGCGTTGTCCTCGAAAAGGGAGTTGGCCCAGACCGGGCCGCAGCCTTTCGCGTTCACTGTGTAGGGCATACTGGGAGCGGAACCTCCCCAGATGGAGGTACAGCCGGTGGCGTTGGCAATCAGCATACGGTCGCCGAAGAGCTGCGTTATCAGTTTTACGTACGGCGTTTCGCCGCAGCCGGTGCACGCGCCGCTGAACTCAAGCAGCGGTCTCTGGAACTGGCTGCCCTGAATGGTGAACTTGTCGCCCGCGTCTTCCTTGTCCGCAATGTTCTCGATAGCGTGAGTCCAGTTGGGGATCTGGGCGCTCTGCGTGGCTATAGGCTTCATTTCCAGGGCGCTGACCGGGCAGACCCGCGCGCAGTTTTCGCAGCCCATGCAGTCCAGCACGTCAACTTGCAGCCTGTACTTGTAACCGCGGTCTTTCAGGTGCTTTGCCTTGGGCTCGACCACGTCGAATCCGGCAGGGGCGGCTTTTTCTTCCTCGGCGTCCAGCAGGAAGGGACGGATGGCCGCGTGGGGGCATACCAGCGAGCATTGGTTACACTGGATGCACTTGTCGCTCTTACACTCGGGAACGTTGACCGCCACTCCGCGCTTCTCAAACGCGGACGTGCCGGAGGGGAAGCGTCCGTCCTCGCGGCCGACAAAGGCGCTGGAGGGCAGGTCGTTGCCGTCCTGCGCGTTGATGACCATGCAGACGTCCTGGATGAAATCGGGAATGAAGGAGGGCAGCCCCGGCTTTCCGACGTGCTTGTCCTTCGCCTCGGCCCATGCCGCGGGAACGTTGATCTCTATGAGGTTCTTGTGTCCGACGTCCACGGCGTTGTTGTTCATCTCCACGACCTTGGCGCCTCTCTTGCCGTAGGAATGCTCAATGGCCTCCTTCATGTACTTAACGGCGTCTTCGAAGGGTATCACGTTCGCCAGCTTGAAGAAAGCGGACTGCATGATGGTGTTCGTCCTGTTGCCGAGTCCGATCTTCTCCGCTTCGTCGACGGCGTTGACTACGTAGAACTTACCGCCGTTGGCGGCCAGGACGCGCTTGACCCTGGCGGGAAGGTGTTCCTCTAGCTCTTCCATCTTCGTCCACTGCGTGTTCAGAAGGAAAGTGCCGCCTTTTTTCAAGCCGGCAAGGACGTCGTACAGGTGCACGTACTCCTGTTTATGGCAGGCTATCAAGTCAGCGGAGTCGATGAGGTAGGTTGACTTGATGGGGGTTTTGCCGAAGCGGAGGTGGGAAACCGTTATGCCGCCGGATTTTTTGGAGTCATAGGAAAAATACCCCTGGGCAAACATGTCGGTGTGGTCGCCTATGATCTTGATTGAGTTTTTGTTGGCCCCGACGGTTCCGTCGGAACCCAGGCCCCAGAACTTGCAGCAGACCGTTCCCTCGGGGGCGGCGACGATGTGGTCGTCGACGGCAAGGGAGGTATCGCCGACGTCGTCCACGATGCCGACGGTGAATTTGTTGCGCGGCTCGTAGAGCTTAAGGTTGTCGAAAACGGCCTTGACGTGGCTGGGGGTCGTGTCCTTGGAGCCGAGGCCGTAGCGCCCGCCGACGATCTTGGGGGCGCAGCAGCAGCCGCCGTTTTCGACAAAGAGCGTGCGTATGTCCTCGTAAAGAGGCTCTCCGAGAGCGCCGGGCTCCTTGCAGCGGTCGAGCACGGCAATGGCCTGCACCGTGGCCGGCAGGACCCGGAAGAAGTATTTCGGCGAGAAGGGCCGGTACAGGTGGACTTCCACCACGCCCACGCGCTCGCCCCTGGCGTTCAGGTAGTCGATCGTTTCTTCGATGGTCTGGCATACGGAACCCATGGCCACGATGACGCGGTCGGCCTCGGGATGGCCGTAGTATTTGAAGGGGTGGTACTCGCGCCCGGTGAGTTTCCTGATGTCCTGCATATACGCCTCTACCGCGTCCGGGATATCGTCGTAGAAAGGAGAAGCGGCCTCTTTGGCCTGGAAAAATATGTCGGGGTTCTGAGCCGTGCCCTTGTGGAAGGGGTTCTCAGGCCGCATACAGCGGGACCGGAACGCGTCGACGGCGTCGTAGTCCACCAGTTTGGCCAGGTCGTCATAATTCAGCGCGTCGATTTTCTGTACTTCGTGGGAGGTTCGGAAACCGTCGAAGAAGTGCAGGAAGGGAACGCTTGTTTTGATGGTCGACAGGTGGGAAACGGCGGCAAGGTCCATTGCCTCCTGCACGCTGCCGGAGGCCAGCATGGCAAAACCGGTCATGCGGGCGGACATAACGTCGCTGTGGTCGCCGAAGATGGAGAGCGCGTGCGCCGCGACGGCCCGGGCCGAAACGTGAAAGACGCTTGGCAAAAGCTCGCCGGCGACCTTGTACATGTTGGGGAGCATCAGCAAAAGCCCCTGGGAAGCCGTGAAAGTAGTCGCCAGAGACCCCGCGGACAACGCGCCGTGCACTGCTCCGGCCGCCCCCGCCTCGGACTGCAGCTCCGTCACCTTGACGGTGTCCCCGAAGATGTTTTTGCGCCCGTAAGCGGCCCACTCGTCGATCACTTCCGGCATGTTAGAAGACGGAGTGATGGGGTAAATCGCGGCGACTTCCGTGAACGCGTAAGCGACGTGTGCCACCGCGGTGTTCCCATCCATCGTCTTCCAATTTTTCTTCGCCATTAAAAGATCTCCTCCTTAAAGAATGGTGTGTTTATTGTTATTTTACTACAACGAACATGAAAAGAGGGAGGAGCGGAGGCCAAAAATCATTTATAATGTAGGGTGTTTCCAGATGGAGCAGCCGTCACGCCACATAAAGTAAAAGGAGAGTACGAAATGTTCAATGAAAAACTCGTCATGATCCCCGGCCCCACTCCGGTAGTCAAGGAAATCCGCGACGAAATGGCCAGAGAGGTGCAGGCGTTTGGTGACCCGCGCTTTGTCGCCGACTTCAAGGCGGTTATCGATGGGCTTGGCAAGATGTTGAACTGCTCCGGTAAAACCTTTGTCGTCGCCGGCACGGGCACGCTGGCGATGGAAATGGCGATCGCCAACTCCACAAAACGTGGCGACCGCGTACTAATCGTCAGCCACGGCTTCTTCGGCGACCGTTTCGTTGACATCTGCAAGCGCAAAGGCGTCGAGGCGGACGTCATTCGGTCCGAATGGGGCAGGATCGTCCCTGTCTCCCAAATTGAAGAGCAGCTTTCCAGGCATCGCTACGCCGTCATGACCGTTACCCATGTGGACACCTCCACAGGCGTTTGCGCGCCCATAGCGGAAATCGGCGAAATGATGAGGAAGTTCCCCGACACCATTTATATAGTTGACGGCGTTTGCGCCACCGGCGCCGAATTTGAAGATGTCGACGGCATGAACGTCGATATTCTCTTCACCGGCACGCAGAAGGCGTTTGGCGTGTGCCCCGGACTCCTTATGCTTTGGGCGGGCAAGAAAGCTCTCGCCCGCCGCGACGCCCTTGGCGAAACAATCCCCGAGTATTACTGCGACTTTCACAAGTGGCTCCCTACCATGGACGACCCGTTCAATTATTTCGCCACGCCGGCGGTCAACCTTGTTTGGGCGCTGAAGAAGTCAATGGAGCTTATCGAGCGGGAGGGCGGGCTGAAGGCCCGCGACGTCCGTATGCGCAAGAACGCGCTGGCCATGCAGGCGGCCTTTGAGGAGCTTGGCCTGAAGGCGCTTGCCGAACCCTGCAGCCGCGCTATAACCCTCTCCAATCTGATATACCCCGAGGGCATAGACGACGCGCGGTTCCGCTCCGAATTGAGCGGGGAAGGGGTCATGGTCGCGGGCGGCCTTGCCGCTTATGCCGGCAAGATGTTCCGTATCGGCCATATGGGCAACATTGACGTGAACACCGGAGTGGTTGTTCTGGGCGCTATCGAGCGCACGCTGGAAAAACTCGGGCAGAAGGGCAAGCTGGGAGCCGGCGTCGCCGCTTACCTGTCCAAAATGGCGTGAGAGGGACGAGGTAAATCGACCTGTAGTGGACTTACACCACCAAGTTATTGCCCATGCCGGGCGCACCACGAAGAAGGCCCGAAACTGTCCTCCGGGCCTTCTTTGTTACTTTATTATGGCTCTTATTTCTCAGCTTTGTCTCTCTGCGTTTTTTGCCTACCGTCCAAAACGCTATCTATAAACTTCACAACCTCTTCCGCAGTCGTACATTTTTCAGCCATTCCCCGAACCATCAGCAATACGCCTTCCCACTGTTTATCAGTCATAACCTCAAGCCCCCCTTCCATGCTCAGAATCACCTCCGGCTACATTTTACCGTCCTTCCTGTTCTTTTGTCATTGCCTTCCCACGGGCTTGATCCTTACTCCACCCGCTGCCTCTTGCGAGCGAGCGTATATCATTACGTTGGAACAACAGGAAAAAGACGAAGCGGAATTCGGTAACACTATGCCAGAAGACTTGCCAACACCAGAACAAAGTATCAAACAGCTTGAAACCCAAAAGCGTAAAGAACTGAAACAGACGCAAACCAGGGGCTAACACTTTGCCGACCCCTGGTTTCATAACCACGAACGTAATCCGCCTATCCGTGTCATTCCTATAAGTCGGCATAAATTCACCTCCAGACATAAAAACAGGCCCCCTCTCGGGAGCCTGTTATAATCTATTCAGGAGAGGGCTTCAAAACATCGAAGCAGCTGTCATCCTCGCACGAAAGGGGGTGATAGCATGAGTACACAGGAAAAAATTGAGCTAGCGCTCGCCCTCATCCGGCTCGCGCTAGCTTTAGTTGAAGTACTTCTACTTCTGCTATCGTAACTCTACTCAGGCGTAAGTCCTGATGAGGGTTGCACCCCTCACCGGGCAGCCTAAAAAAGACCGCCGACCTATCCCGGCGGCTTGTTTATACACCAAACACATGCCTACCGCATCCCTCTCTCCTCCGCCGGGCCCCCTATACTGGAATCCAAACCGTACACAGATTATTATAATGTACGGGGTTGTGTACGGCAAGGGAGGTAAAGTGGGGGGATTTTGGTTAATGCTTAGTTAGTTGGAGGGAAATTAAAACCCGCTTGGGGAGCGGGTTTTGTTAGTGTGGTTGAGTAAGGCTTATTTAGTATTGGTGCGAAGGAGGGGACTTGAACCCCTACACCCGAAAGTACCAGATCCTAAGTCTGGCGCGTCTGCCAATTCCGCCACCCTCGCGCATGACTACGAAATTACACGAACAGCGATAACGCCTCTTCGTCGCCCACAAGAATCACGTCGTTGTGCAATTGCAGGATAGAAGCCGGTACCTGCGGCGTCACCGGCCCGGTAAAGGAGTCTTTCAAAATCTGAGCCTTACCGGCGCCCGACGCTATAAGAACGACGCGGCGCGCCTGCATTATAGCGCCTGTCCCCATCGTGTAAGCAAAGCGGGGCACGTCGGCCTCGTTGCTGAAAAAACGGCTGTTGGCGCTTATGGTGCTCTCGGCCAGGGCCACGCAGTACGTGCCATTCTCGAAGGCCGTTCCCGGCTCGTTGAAGCCTATGTGCCCATTGTGCCCTATACCCAGCAACTGCATGTCGATGCCTTTATGCTCGCGGATGACCGCGTCGTACCGCGCGCATTCCTCCGCTTTGCCGACCGCCAGCCCGTTCGGTAAATGAGTGTTTTCCGGCTTTATGTTCACGTGCCGAAAAAAATTGTCGTTCATGTAATAGCGGTAGCTCTGGGAGTTGTCCGGGGCAAGTCCAACGTATTCGTCAAGGTTGACGCTTACGGTTTCGGAAAAGTCCACGTCTCCTTTCTTGTACCATTCCACCAATTGCCTGTACACGCCGAGCGGGGTTGAACCGGTCGCCAACCCAAGGACGCAGTCCGGTTTCAGAATGACCTGCGCGCTCAATACGTTTGCCGCTTTGCGGCACATATCGTTGTAATCCTTTGTTTTTACAATCCTCATAAAATATTCCTCCTTGCTCCTTGCCTGAGCTTTCCGGCTCACTGGTTATAGTTTGGCATATTTTTCGCGACTTTGCAAACAGCGTCAATGCGGCGGGAGGTACGGTATAGGGTCTACCGGCTTGCCGTTTTTCCTGATCTCGAAGTGCAAGTGGGCCGTCGTAGCGCGGCCGGTGCGTCCCACAAACGCCACAACGTCGCCTTGTCTGACCTCCTGTCCCTTCTCGACGTTTATTCTGGAGCAGTGAGCGTAAAGGGTGACGATTCCGTCTCCGTGGTCTATCAATACCGCGTTGCCGTATCCTCTGTATCTTCTTTCCCTGGACGTGGAGATCAAAAGAACAACTCCATCCGTAGCGGCCACGATGGGCGTCTCCGACGGCATTGGGATGTCTATTCCAGCGTGAAAGCCCCTCCTGCCACGCCTCCCGAAGCCCGAGGATACCTTGCCGTCCAACGGCCATATCATTCTAGCCGGGGTTTCTCTTGCCGTTGACGGTATAACCTGAGGCTTGAGAATCAAGGGCGGGGGGATAACGATGTCGAGCGAGACAATGGTAGGGCCAAGTTTTGAAGAAGCGGTCTCCTCCGGTTTGCTTTCCGGTTCTTCCGGCGGTTCTGAGGAAATTTCTTCAGCCGGCGCGTCTATGGCCGGCTGAGTTTCCTCCGGTTGGTCGCGCATGAAGCTGGGCACTCCGTGAAGTCTTACTGTCACAAGCGGGGTTTCTTGGGTTTGCGTAAGCAGCTCCCTTACGCTGAGCCCGTTTTCCAGCGCCAGCGCGTCGGGTGACACGGGATGCGGTTCGATTGCGTCAGGCTCGGCGGGATGTTCGGGCATGTCGGGCATGTCGGGCATGGGCGGCTCGGTTTCCGGGGGATTTTCACGCAGTTCTGCCGGCACGCCATGAAGCCTGACCGTTACCAGAGGTTCAGGCTCCCCTTTTCTGTCCCGAACCTCCAGCCAAGTGTCAAGAAGGGAGCTTCTCGACTCCGGCACAAGCAGCTCTTCCCCCTTTGAGGGAAGCGCTCCGCCCAAGTAACCGTTGGCTTCCAGAACATCGAAAGAAGTCATGCCCCTCTCGACGCAAAGAGCGTCAAACTTGGCTATTCCGTCCGCGTCGTCATCCCACGCCATAGTCAGCCATTTTTCCCCGGCAACGGAAACATCCGCGCATAGAAGCGCGAAAATAACGACCGTAACAATTTTTAAAATGCAAAAACGCGTTTTTTGAAATGTCATATAATCTCCCCTATCCGGGATAACTTTAACACATTGTGTAAATATGACGTACGCAAAAACAGAAAAAACGGTCAGGAGAGAATCAGCCATGCAGGAAGACGCAGTCCGGAAGGTGCGTGCCGCGCTGGATGCCGGCGGGTGCGGGGATATAAAAATTAAAATCACGGAGGAGACCATCTTCACCGTGGAGGACGCCAGCAAGGCGGTGGGAGCACCGGCGGAGGAGATACTGAAAAGTCTTGTTTTTTTAGTGGACGAGCGCCCCATACTGGTGCTGATGAGCGGCGCTAACCGGGTGGACGCCCGGGCGGTGGGCAGGGAGGCGAAGGGCAAAAAAGTCAGGATGGCGACGCCGGAGTATGTGTCCGGCAACTTCGGGTTCAAGGTCGGCGGGGTTCCCCCTGTAGGTTATTCCGCGCGTATGCCGGCTCTCCTGGATGAAGACCTTTTCCGATACCCCGTGGTTTGGTCCGCCGCGGGGACGGAGCACGCGTTCTTTCCAATAAAACCGGAGCGGCTTCTGGAGCTTACGGACGGAGTAAAAGCGGCCATCAAAAAAACTGGGCCATGTAATTAGAGCCGTGGAAGGTTTTTACGCTAAGAAACGTTTTGGGCAAAATTTTCTCGTTGATAGAAACGTGCTGCTCGATATAACGGAGTGCGCGTCGGTTTCGCCGTCCGACGTCATATTGGAGGTGGGGCCGGGGTATGGAACCATGACGAAGGAACTGCTCGACAGGGGGTGCGCGCGCCTCTACGCCGTGGAACTCGATATCCGTTTCAAGGATGTTTTGGAGAAGCTCGCGTCCGATTATCCCGGTCTTCAAGTAGTTTGGGGGGACGCGGTAAAGGTCGATTACGAGGCGTTTTTCCCCTTCCCGAACAAGGTTGCGGCAAACATCCCGTACAACATCACCACGCCCCTGATCTGGCGGCTTCTGACCTTTGCGCCGCGAGGAATGAACAGCCACGTCTACATGGTGCAAAAGGAAGCGGCGGATCGCCTTACCGCCGCGCGGGACACAAAAGACCGATATCCTCTTGGGGTGTCGCTGGAGGTTATGGGGGAGGCGAAGGTCGTCCGCAGAGTGCCGCCCGCATGTTTTCGCCCCGTGCCGCGGGTGGATTCGGCTGTCGTGAAAATAACGCTGACGCGCAACTTTCACCTGATGCTGGACTCCCTGTGGAGCGATTTGCTGCACGCCGGTTTCCGGCAGCGCCGCAAGACGCTCGTCAATAACCTGAAGGGTTTCGGCGGAGTTGAGGATTGGCGACCGCGGCTGGAATTGTCGGGTATAGAGCCGAAGATACGCGCCGAAGACCTCAGCGGAGATGAATGGCTGAGGTTGTATTCAGCTTTGAGTATTCCAATGTAAGATGCTAAAATGCCTTGTGTTTCGTAATTAGTTTTTAATTAAGGTCGTGATGTGTGTGTCAGCGCTTAAAAATAAAGCCATTTCCGGCGTGCCGCTTCCGCTCGTTCCGGTTCTGTTGTTGGCGCCGTTGTGGTTCGTTTCTCTGGCTTTGCCGAATTTAGTTTACTCCGGGTTGTCCTGGTACGATACCCTGCATATCGTTAAATGGGCTGTGGCAGCCATTCCGGTCGGTATCGCAGCGCTGGCCGCGGGAGGGCGCATGGTCTTTTACGGACGGGAACGCGTAGATTTGAAGATAGACCTGTTCGGAACTCTTTGGCTGACCCTTCTGGCTTACGTGACGGTGCAGGCCGTGTGGGTTGATATTTCGTCGCGCGTCGGCTTCATACACGAACTGCTATGTTTCTCTGCGGTGTGGGCCTTTTACGTCATCTCGTGGAACTCTTTTCCCGACCGTATGATTCGTCCTTTGCTGTGGCTTGCCAACATCAACGCGGCTGTCAATGTCGTATTCGCCGAACTTCAGATTCGCGGACTCAACGGATTTACACGCCTTATCCTCCCCACGCCGGGCAACTACATCGGAAATACCGGGCAGCAGAACATGTTCGGCCTTTGGATGGCCATATGCGTAATGAGTTCCATCTATCTTTACATAGCCTACGCGACAACTCCTTCCGGTAAAAAACGCCACCCGGCCGTCACAGTGCTGAACCTTCTGTTAATGACGATAAACATATGGGGGCTGTTAAACAGCACCAGCCGGTCGGCCATGCTGTCCCTGCTCGTCTCTCTGGCGTTTCTGGGTTCAATAACGCTGCGCCAGTTCGGGAAGGACTACGTAAAGCGTTTGGGGCACGTAGGCGGGTTATTTGCGCTGGTTTTTATCATGTCGCTCGTCACAAACCAGGCAAGAATGACGGAAATGGTGGCAAAAACCGCCGATATGGTTCAGAACGTGGAGACTATCGGCGGACGGCACGGAATTTGGGCGACGTCGCGCTCGATGTTCAAGGCGCATCCGTTTTCAGGCGTCGGCATAGGTCAATACAAATGGCACTATCTGAAGGCGCAGCAGGAGGCGTTCAGGAGATACCCCGAGCAGATTTGGCAGTACACCCACTGGGCCCATAACGAGTTTTTGCAGTGGTTCTGTGAGGGCGGGTTAATCGGGGGGCTTATTCTCGTAACCATGTGGGGCGTGTGGGGCGTTTTCCTGATAAAAATGCTGTGGCGCAGGGAACACGTCGCCAGAGAGGTCATATGGGCCTGTTCCCTCGTCGCTCTGGTGTCCTTCAACGCGCTCTGGACGCGTCCGTTTCATCGTATAGAAAACATTTTATGGCTTTCTCTGGCCTTTGCCGTTTCCAACAGGGCCATGATCTCAGTCCTTGCGCCGAACAAGTCGTTTTCGATCGGTAATTTGGCGCGTGTGTGCGGCGCGTTGTTTTGCGTCGCCGGGCTCGGCGGGTTATACTACTTGGCTGGCGGCATGGTGGGCGACCGTATAATGCGCGAGGCGCTGAGTTCCCAGAACGCGGTCGTGCAGCGCAACCTGCTGCAGAGGGCAAGCGAGCGTTTGATGGTACGTGAGGACGCGTTGAAGCAGCTAGGTTACCACTACATGAGGCATGGCGTTCAGACTCAGGATTTGAGCGCGCTGGACAGGGGATTCAGCATACTTTGGCAGCACTTCCAGCGGGAGCCTCATTCCGAGGAATTGGGGTTTCTGATCGAGTGGTCGCAGCGTTTCCAGAACATCCCCATTCTCGAAACCCTTGTGAGCTACCTCAAGCCCGGCACTTACCGCCTGGGCATCGAGCCGCACACGGACGACTCCGGAAACGTTATCGACGCGGTCGTTCTTATACCGCTGCGCAGTTCGGGCAGGCAGATGTTCGACCCTAACGACATCCGAGATGATGAAAATTACGAAATATACGGCGATTAAACGTGGCTTTACTCTTGTGGAAGTGCTCGTTTCCGTGGCCCTTACGGGGCTGATTGCTTCTCTGGCGTTCGCGCCGGTGGTTTACGTGGTAAGGCAGGTCACGGAAACGGAGGCGGCTTATTCCGACGAAACGGCCATGCGCCGCGCGGCTATGTTCATGGCGCAGGACGTCGCTGCGGGGCTCCGTTTGGCGTCGACAGTCGTACGGGTGATTGCTCACAAAGAATTCGGCGGCTGGGACGACGACACGCTCATAGTGGCCAGTTCGGCCCAGGCAAAGCAGAACCTGGCGGCCGGCAGCATCGTATATCGCGTTGTGCGCTATTCGTTTATGAATGAAAATGACGTTCCCGGCCTTTACCGATGGCTGCTGCCCGGAATTTTGCCTGATGACGCCGAATACGACAGGCTGGAGGCAAAAGACGGGCAGTTGATCATTCCCCACGTTACCAATATGAGCCTGTCGGTTCTGGAGCCGCCGGAGTGGGTTTCAGACTACGGCGGCAAATTGCCGGCGGGTATGAAAATCGTTCTTTCGAGAGAGCGTGGTGCCGCGGAAGGAGAGAGCGTCGAATATGTTGTCGCCTTCCCGATGTAGGTCCTCTGGGGGGCGCGAAGGTTTCGTCCTCGTCGCGGTGCTGATGATGGGGGCTTTGCTCCTCACGTGCGCCACGGCTTTCGTGTGGTTTGCCAGAGTGCAGATCAGGAGCGTGGACCGCGAAAGAATCTCTCTGGCCAACCGGAGTATGGTTCACGTGCTGACGCGGACAATTGTGAATAACGTAATGGCCAACACCTACATAAAGTACGACTCTCCGCTTCTGGAGTGGTACAAGCCTTTTTCTTTTCTCGCCGAGGATATTGGAATCTGGGTTGTGCAGGTCGTGCCGTTGGACGACAGAATTCCTCTGAGGCATCTTTTTCTCCCCGACGGCTCGACGCTTCGCAACGAGCTGCGTAATATCTGGGAGGACATGTGGGTCAAGCTGGGATACCGCGAACTTAACCATCTGGTGCTTGACTTCCTCGACAGGGACGTCAGGCCGAGGATGGGGGGGGGAGAGCGCGAAACCCACATCAACCGCGCGCCTCTGGACATGTCGGAGCTTCTGATTCTCGATGAAATAACGCCGGAGATTTTATACGGGATTCCGGGAAAACGGGGAATGGCGGACTACTGTACCTTGTGGAGCGATGGAAAGATCAACTTGAACATGGCCCCTGCTCATGTGCTCGAGATACTTCCCGGAATGGACGGGCCGCTGGCCGAGAAAATAGTGGATTACCGAGAACGGCAGGCCCTTACGGAAATGAGCGACCTCGGCAAAATACCGGGCTTTCCACCGAAATCCAGGGCGGCGCTGATGAACGTAGCTAAATTTGACAGTCAGTATTTGATGATAAGGATTGAGATGCTGGAAAAGAGCGGCGGCGGAACGAGTTTCAGCGTCGTTTTCGACAAAACGGGCGGAACTGTAGTCCGATGGGAGGAGATTTAATAATAATGTTACGTTTGGAAAACACCGGCTTTTTTCGCGCGCTGGGCGAAGGCGTCGAAAAAATTCCGTCTCATTATTCCAGGCGGGTGAAGTGTTCCCTCTCGCTGGTCGCGTTCAAATCCATAGCCATAACGCCCTTTTCATTCCCTTTCAACAACGTTCTGCGCGTCCGGGAAGCGCTGAAGCTGCAGTCCCTGCCCTACGCGGCCGCGGGAGAAATGGAATTTTTTCCGTTTCTCCTCGAAAAAACGTCGCGTTCCGGCAGCGGCGTGGTCTTTTACCTGCCTTCCGGCGAGCTGGAAAACTACCCCGTGCCTCAGCCACAGACGGAGAACAGGGTATGGCCGGCTCCTTTGCCTCTTGTGTCTCAGATCGGCGGCGAAGGGGTAACGTTTTGGATGGACGAGGAAAACATCTGCTCGATGCTGTGGCGCGGCGGAGCCCCTGTCTTATACCGCTGGAAACCGCGCGCCGGAGCAACGTCTGATACGGAGCTGGCATGGTACGAGCTTTACTGTAAGTCCAAGGGAGGAGAAACAGGCGAGGTCTTTGTCATGGACGCGACGGTTCAGTCCGAACTGGCAAGACTGCCTGATATTGTGAAGGAAAGCCTTGCGCTCTGCCCCTGGATTGGCGACGTAAACATGTCGCGCGGCGCGCTGGACAGCGCCGTGGTGCTGGAGCGCATCGTTCAGTCGCTTTCAAAAGCGGTCTCCTGGATTTTGATAATGGGGCTTTTTGTGCTTGCGGGAAACGGTTTGCGCTACTACGAGGCCAGGCGAAACGTCAACGCGCTTCGCGGGCGTACCGTGGAGCTTTACCGCTCGGTTTTCGAGCCGTCCCGAACCGGACCCGTCTCGGATCCGCTGGGGTTGGCCCGCTCAACCGTCCACCAGCTTAAAGGAGGTTCTTCCGACGGGCACTCAATGAGCGAGATGTTCTCCAATCTGGGAGATATTTTTGAACAAAACCCGGACATGAACGTTACGTTGGACGTTACGCGGTATAATCCTGACGGTGTGGACTACACGGGTTCGGCTCCGGACATGGAGACGGCGCAGGAATTTCGCAGGGCGTGGTCGGAGAGAGCCGGCAGCGCGCAGCTCGGAAACCTTAATACCGTTCCCGGCGGCTCGGGCTACAGATTTGATTTGTACGTGAGATGGTGATGAGATATGGCGATGAACTTCGACGTCAATAAAATACGCGGTATCGCGCGTGGCGAGGTCAGCGGCTCCGCGCGTTTCATGGCTCTGCTTCTGTGCGCGGCCGGGGTATGGATCGCCTCTTCCTGGTTTTCCGGAATGGCGGGGAGCGCATCGTCCAGCCTTGCCCTCTCCCAAACTCGCTATGCCGAACTCAACCGATTGGCGGCCGAGTACAAGGTTCTCGCGCCCGACTCGGCCTCAGGCGGAGAGGTGGACGTCATGACGGCGTTTGCCCAGGTTTCCGCCAGGATTGAGCTGGGAAACCGCGTAACCAGAATCTCCCCTATGATGGATGGAACAAGGTGTTTCGTGGAGATAAACCGTTTGTACGCCGAGGAGCTGACGGACATGGTGCGCGAACTCGGAGTCAGGGGAATAAAAATTATCACCGCCGAGATTTTTACCATTCCGGTGGGGGAAGAGCGTCTTTTCAGGCTCAGTTTCACCATTGGCGCGGAAGCGTAAACCAGGGGTCGTATAATAGGAAAATGAAAAATATTTATGCGTTAAAGTTTTTTTTCAAGGCATTGTTTTTCACTGTTGGGCTGCTTTCAGCCGGGTGGTTTTTCATGCCCTGGAAACAGGTTGGGGAAGCCGTTTTGCTTTCGGCGTCGGCCCGTCTGCCGGAACCTGCCTTCATCGCCTACTCCACGGCGGAAAGAGTCGCGGGGGGGGTTGTCTTTAACAACCTTGAAATCAGGAATCTCATGGGAATGACAGACGTATTTTTCAACGCCGTCACTATCATGCCGAACGCCGTAAGCTCCCTTCTGGGCATGGCCCCTACCTGCCGGGTCGCCTTTACCGGCGCGGTCATCGGGGATGTGGCGGTTACGCCCCTGAGGAAAATACCCGGCATAGCGCCCGGCAACGGGCGGGTTACCATATCCCTCAACAGGCAGGGCATGTTTCTCGAAGGGTTGCGTAGCGACGGCGAATTGTCCACGAGCGGGTCTCTTCTTGTGGATTTGTCCGGGATGAAAATTCTCTGGGCTGACGTTGCCGTTAACATCAGGTCCGAGGCTTTTGAAGAAAACCTGTCCCTTGTGGGCTCCGTTTTCGCTTTACCCCTGCACCGTGAGGCCCCGGGGCGCTGGTACCTTCGCAGGGCGCATGGAAGCGAGTGATGGAAGCGGATGATTGATATGAACGAAAATATATTCAGGCGCATATTCAGAACTTCAATGCTCAGGATAAAATCGATGTTCGAAAAAAACAAAAAAAACGGTGAAGAGCCGCGCGAGAGCGGTTCTTCACTGCTGGGCACGGAGGGCAAGGTCTTCGGGTTTTGGAGCTGGATTTTGCCGCTTCTGCTTGGCCTGACCGCCGGGTGGTTCGGTATGGCCTGCCTTGAGGTGTGGCTGGAGGGACGCAACGGACAAAAACGGCCTTTTTCCGTTGTATCCTCCCTGTCGGATTTTGCAGGGGAAACGGACGCCGACAACATGGCGGCCTTTTTGAGAACCAACCCGTTCAATGTGACCCCCATGCCGGTTCCAGAGTTCGCGGAATCCGAAGACGAAGCTCCGCCCCAGATTGTGGGCTCTTTGGCCACGGCGGTTCTTAAGGGGACGTCGCCGGGGTACATGGCGTGGATGGAGGATCAGGGAAGGCTGAGGCTGGTTATGTTAGGCGCCAGCTTCGACGTCTACACCCTGGAAGAGGTGACTTACCTGAACGCGACCTTCGTCAGAGACGGGGAGCGGGTGGTGAAGGAGATCATGTACGGCGGCAGGCCGCCCGCCCCCTTTACGGAGCGCCGCCC
>WRKN01000015.1 GCA_009778055.1 Synergistaceae bacterium | reverse complement strand
TAACGGTGGAGTCAGGGACTCTGACCCTTAATTCCGCCTCCCGCCCCGCTATCAGCGCGTCCGATGGGATTGTGCTGGGCGCGGGCGCGAAAAATGTCCTCGGAACGGCCCATGCTGCTTTGGCAAGCGGAGGCGTCGGAAAGATAAATGCCGCGACGAGCGATATAACTGCTCCCGCAATAACGTCGGTCAACGGTTCCGTATCCATCCTAGGCGGCGTGGACGTTAGCGCCAAAGCGAACGGCGGTTCCGCAATCAAGGCCGCGACGGAAATAATCATCTCGACGAAAGGGAACGTAAGCGCGGAGACAGTGGGCGACGGCAACGCGCTCGAAGCCGAGGCCATCAACATCATCAGCGGGACTGTAAACTTGAAGTCTGAAAACGACGCGTTCCGCGGCGAACTCATGTATGGCCCCGCCGCCGAGATTGTCGTCAACGGAAAACCGCTTTACAAAGGAGACACTACTGACGACGACGGCGGCGCTGGCGCTAAGGGCGGCGGGTGCAGCGTTAACGTTCTTTGGTGGGTGTGCTTGCCGCTTTTGTTGCTTATTACGCGAAAAAAGGGCGGTAAAAAGAGGGGTACGCGATGCGTATAAACCACAACATACCGGCGCTTTCTGCGTATAACGCGTACAACAAAACTGAGAAGGACCTCGGTAAAGTCGTTCAAAAACTATCCACGGGACTGCGGATCAACTCGGCGGCGGACGACGCCGCCGGGCTGGCCATATCCGAAAAAATGCGCGCGCAGATTCGGGGTCTTGCCCAGGCGTCGCGCAACGCGCAAGACGGTATCTCCATGACACAGACCGCCGAGGGCGCGCTTCAGGAAGTTCACTCCATACTCCATCGGATGCGGGAGCTGTCCGTGCAGGCGGCCAATGATACCCTTACGCAGCAGGACAGAAAATACATTCAGGCGGAAATAGACCAGCTCAGAGAAGAAATAGACAGAATAGCCAAGACGACGCAGTTCAACAAAAAGAAGCTGCTCAACGGCTCGTCGTCCGCGCTGTGGGCTTCGGACAGGCTCTCGACCGAGGCGCTCATCCGCGGTGGGCTGACGAGCCGCGACCAGTTCGGGCAAAAGGTCTCAGCGGAGGGCAATTTCAGAATAGAAATCATGGCCGGGCCGGGTGAGGCACAGGTGCTGAAGAGCCAAATCTTTGACGTGGCCACGGAATACCTGGAAATTATTGTTACGCCTCCTGAACCTGTCCCAATCCCCGCGCCTGAACCTGACGTCACCATCGACATCGGCAGCTTAACGCCCGGCGCGTCCGGCGATGGATGGAGTTTCGTGGATGGATACATCCTCGCCATAAACGACGCCACAGGCAGGACATACAGGATCACAGGGGACGCTTCCGCTGTTACGGATAACATTATCGTCGTTACGCCCGGCTCGAATGTCAATATCATTCTTTCCAATGTAAATATAGACGTGAGCGAGTTTCCCGGTGATTGCGCGTTCGATGTGACCGGCGCGGAAGTCAACCTGTATCTGGAAGGCACAAACACGCTGATGAGCGGTCATTCTCGCGCCGGAATCGAAGCGCCGGATGGCTCCACGCTTACTATCACCAGCGCGGCGGGCGACGGTTCGATTGAGGGCCGCCTGACCGCCGAGGGAGGCAGGTTCGGCGCAGGTATCGGCGGGCCGGGGCAGACGGGTGTCAGTGATTTCACTACCCAAGGCAGAGCAGGCAATATAACGATAAACGGGGGTGAAATTGAAGCGAGAGGAGGCGACGGCGCCGCCGGAATTGGAGGCGGCGACAGCAACCTTGAGGATGGAGGCGGAACCGTCACCATTAACGGAGGCAGGGTAACCGTCGCCGGAGGACCGGGAGGCGCGGGTATAGGCAGTGGTTATTACGCCGGCAGAATGGGAAACCCTATCGGCGATGACGGCACCAAAATAACCATAACCGGCGGTACTGTAACGGCAAATGGCGGGACTTATACCAACGGCGCTGAGATGGGGGGCGCGGGCATAGGCGGGGGAGCCCATTCAAACAGCGGAGAAATAATAATAGCAGGCGGTGACATAACGGCCGCGGGCGGCGTCGGCGCAGAAGACATCGGGCGAGGGTATAATGGGACAGAGACAAATGTTACTGTCATAGACGTTCCTGGCGACTCTGTTCTTGCTCCCAGCGTCACTCTATCCACTCTCGGTCAGATAAAACAATTCTATGACAATAATGGCGTGTTCCTTGTGTCGTCTCCCCAGGTCATAACCATATATCAGGGCGACGGCAAAAGCGCGTCCGTAGCTCTCTACGCCGACGACACGATGTATAGCGCGGCAAAAAAAATCAACGACGCTATTGCTTTCACCCTCGGCCAGATCGCTTACGTGAATGACTCCGATAAATTTGCCGTCATATCCGACGGCAAGGAAAACACGTCGGAAGCGGCATACAAGCGGGAGCCTTTTTACGGAATCGTCGATTTTGAACGAGATGTCAACGGCAAAGTCATCCTTGACGAAAACGGCAGCCGGATACTCACAATACACGAACCCAACGCCGTCATTTACATGCGGGACGACGAGGGCGGACTGATTTTAGATGAAGACGGCAACCCGATGTTGAAACTGCCGGAAGTGGTCGGGTATAAAACTTACTCCACCATGGTCGTCCGCAGCGCCATGCCCGGCGCGATGGGGGAATTGAAATTTACCGGCGACGAAGAACTGTTAAAAGCCCTCGGCCTATCCGTCATACAGGAGTCCCGGGAAAGCGATTTCTATGTGGCCGTATTCGACGCCCACAGCGGCAAAATGGTCAGCCCTTCGCAAAAAATATCCGGCAACACGATATACGGAGCTATAACCGAGTCCGTGGACATAAGGTTCGACCCCCTCGCCAACATAGACGTGACGTGGAACGAAAGCTCTAAACGCTTTGTGTTCACGCGCGGCGTCGGCACGTACACAACGTTCGTACACCTTGCGGACAGGACGACGACGCTTCAGATAGGCGCGAACGAGGGAGAGGAGATGGCGCTGTTCTTCGGCGACGTCAGCTCTTCCGCGCTGGGCTTGAAGGGTTTGCTGGTGATCTCGCGGGAGACCGCGGCGCGCGCGATAACGATCTTGGATAACGCCATAGACGCTGTATCCAAAATGCGGGCCGGGCTGGGCGCGTACCAGAACAGGCTTGAACACACGATTAACAACCTTACGGCAGCCGGCGAGAACCTGACCTGCGCCGAGAGCCGCATCCGTGATGCGGACATGGCGAAGGAGACGATGAGTTTCACGAAGCTGAACATACTGCTGCAAAGCGGCACGGCGATGATGACACAGGCGAACATGATTCCGCAGGCCGTGTTGTCACTGCTGAGGTAAACTAAAGAGCAGATAAAGCAAAGCCCTCCCCGGATAAGGGAGGGCTTTGCTTTATTCGCGGCATGGCGACACGTCACCGCTGATTGGGCTTGATGTACTTCTCCAGGTCCTCCATCGAGACGCGGCTCAGGGCGCTCGCCGGCAGCGACGCCAGCAAGCGCCAGGACATGTCGAGGGACTGTTCTATGTCGCGGTTTTCATCCCTCGCCTGGTTTACGTAAATCTTCTCGAACTCGTCGCCGAAAGCCAGATATGCCTTGTCTTCCTCTCCAAGCTCGTCGCGGCCCACCACCTCGGCCAGGGCTTTTACCTCCTGCACGCGGCTGTAACACGCGAAAAGCTGGCTCGAAACCCTGGGGTGATCCTCGCGCGTGTAGCCTTCGCCTATGCCGTCCTTCATCAGGCGCGACAAGCTAGGCAGCGGATCTATAGGCGGATAAACCCCTTTCGCGTCCAGCCCCCGCGAAAGCACTATCTGCCCCTCCGTAATAAATCCCGTCTGGTCCGGCACGGGGTTGGTGATGTCGTCGTTGGGCATGGTCAGGATAGGCAGGAACGTTATGCTGCCGTCCTTGCCCTCCAGCACGCCGGCGCGCTCGTAAAGCGACGCCAGATCGCTGTAGAGGTACGACGGGTATCCTTTGCGGCTGGGAATTTCCCCACGGCTGACGGAAAGCTCGCGCAGCGCCTCGCAGTAGCTGGTTATGTCGGTGATTATTACAAGCACGTGCATACCCAGGTCGAACGCCAGGTACTCCGCCGCCGTAAGGGCGTAGCGCGGCGTGGCTATACGCTCTATGACCGGGTCGTCGGCCAGGTTCTGGAACAGAACAAGATTCGCGCCGCGCCGGGACAGGGAGGCGGAGAAGGCCGCCGCGTCGTCGTGCTTTATGCCGACTCCCGCGAACACGACCGCGAAGTTTTCCGCCCCTACAAGCCGCGACTGCGAGGCGATCTGTATCGCCAACTGATTGTGCGGCAGGCCGTTGCCGGAGAATATCGGCAGTTTCTGCCCCCGGATAAGGGTCATAAGGACGTCGATGACGGAAAAACCGGTGTTGATGAAGTCTCGCGGGTAGACGCGGGCCATGGGGTTCATCGGAGAACCGTTGATGTTGCGCTTTATGTCGCTGTAAACCGGGCCGTTGCCGTCGAGCGGGCGGCCCAGGCCGTCAAACGTCCGCCCAAGGATGGAGGGCGAGAGGGTTATTTCCAGAGGACGCCCCAGAAAACGCGCCCTTGACGTGGCTGGAACCAAGCCCTCCGTGCCGGCGAAAACCTGCACCATGACGGCGTCATCGCTGACCATGATGGCGCGCCCAAGGCGGGGTTCGCCGCCTTCGGCAATGACCTCCACCACCTCGTCATATCCGACGCCCGGCGTCCCCTTGAGCATGACTATCGGGCCATTGATTTTGTCTATCCCGGTGTACTCGGTGAGGGCCATCTATATCCCCTCCTCTTCCTGTTCCTGTTCTTGTGCCAGCCGTTCGCTGCCTATTTTTTCGAGGCGTTCCCTCAATCGTTTCCCCAGGGATTCAAACCCGGCCTTGTCGTCCGCGGATAACTCGCGGGCGTGAGCCAGGTCGATCAATTCCTTCATCTTGCGGATGAGGGACAGAGGACACCCGTCCGCGACGAGTTTTTTGGCCTGGTTGTGAAAGTCCAAAATCAGCTTCATTATGGTGACGCCTTTAATGGGCGGGCAGAACGAGTCGTCGCTGAAGGAGTTCTGCTGCAAGTACCCGTTTTTCAAAAGCGAAGCCGTCAGGGCAATGAGCTTCTGACTGTCGGGCAAAACATCCTCGCCCATCAGGCGTATGGTCTGCTGAACCATGTCGTCCTCGGCCAGTATGGTTCTGGCTTCATCGCGAAGCGCGGCCCACGCCGGGTCTACGTTCTTGTGATACCAGTCCTTCACCTCACCGGCGTACTCGCTGTACGAGTCCATCCAGCTAATGGCAGGGAAATGCCGCGCGTGCGCCAACGAGGCGTCAAGCGCCCAGAAGCAGCGGATAAAACGCTTGGTGTGGCGCGTGACCGGTTCCGTGAAGTCGCCGCCCGGAGGGGAGACCGCGCCTATCACGCTGATGGAGGCGGTCTTGTCGCCGAACGTGCGCACTTTGCCGGCCCGCTCGTAAAATTCGGCAAGGCGCGTCGCCAGATACGCGGGGAAGCCCTCTTCGGCCGGTATTTCACCGAGACGCCCGGAAAGCTCGCGCAGCGCCTCCGCCCACCGGCTGGTGGAGTCGGCCATCATCGCCACGTCGTAACCCATGTCGCGGTAATACTCCGCGATGGTGATGCCGGTGTAAATGCTCGCTTCGCGCGCCGCCACCGGCATGTTGGACGTGTTGGCAATCAAAATGGTGCGCTGCATGAGGGGTTTTTTGGAATACGGATCCTCAAGGGAGGGAAACTCCTCCAGCACCTGGGTCATTTCGTTGCCCCGCTCGCCGCAGCCTATATAAACCACCACTTTGGCGTCGCTCCACTTCGCCAACTGGTGCTGAGTGACGGTCTTGCCCGTTCCGAAACCGCCGGGAATGGCGGCGACCCCTCCCTTGGATATCGGGAAAAATCCGTCAACGACGCGCTGCCCCGTTATCAGCGGCTCGTCCGGCAAAAGGCGTTCTTTGTACGGGCGCGGAGTGCGCACCGGCCAGTAGTGGTACATCATAACGGGCGTCACCTTGCCGCCGGCCCCTTTGACGCGGGCCACCACTTCGGAGGTTTTGTAGAAACCGGGGGCGACGACGAACTCTATCTCGCCCTCAATACCGCGCGGGACTATCACCCGGTTTTCTATCAGGTCGGTCTCCTTGACCGTGGCGACAACCATGCCGGCGGAAACGGCGTCTCCCACTTTGCACACCGGCGTAACCTCCCAGGAGCGGGACATATCTATCGGGTCCACGTGCGTACCCCTGTCAAGGAAGCTGCCTTCCTTCTCCATCAAACGATCCAGAGGACGCCCTATCCCGTCAATGAAATGCCCTATCAGGCCGGGCCCAAGGCAAACGGACAAAGGCCGTCCCAGTCCCTTGACCGGCTCGCCGGCCTTTACGCCGGTGGTGTCCTCATATACCTGTATGACGCTTTTATCCCCGTCCATCTGGAGTATCTCGCCGGTCAGGCCGACTTCTCCGACCTGCACGAGTTCGCGCATGGCGAAATGAGACATCCCTGTAGCGTGCACGACGGGGCCGTTTATAAGGGTTATGACGCCGGGTTTCTTTACAGTTTCTTTTGCCATATCATCTACCGCCTTGCTTACAATTCGGCCAGCACGGCCTTAGCCACGCCGTCCGCCATTTCTTCGACTCTGGACTCCCAATCGGCGACTACGCGCCATTTTCCCTCTTCCGAACAAAGAAACACTCCGCCCGTGATTGAGGCGGGAGCCGGGTCGAAGGATATACCGAGTTCGGGGAAAAGCGATGAGAGCGCGTCCGCGACGGGCTTTCCATGAGGCGCGTCCTCGGCGCTGAGCCTTACCACAATTTTTTGCCGCTCCCGCCCTTTGGGATTTTTGGCGAGCCCCTCGCAAACCTCGGCCGCCATTCCCGTCAAAATAGCGCGGTAATCGGGCCGCTTTGAAAAGTCCGCCATTGCCTCCCCAAGCAAAAGCAGCGCCTTGTTTACGAGATCGTTTTGCAGGCGCAGGCGGCTTCTATCGCGCGCTGTCTCGGCCTCGACCAGCCGGCACGACGTAATCTCGGCGGCGCGTTTCGCCGCGTCCGCCCTGATGCCGGCAACCATCGCGTCCAACTGTTCCGTCTGCTCCGCCGTCCATTTTACGGCCTCCGCCCTTGCTCCTGACAGAAGGCGCTCACGCTCCGAGTCTCCCTTGCTCAGGATAATTGACTTGAGTTGGGATAAAGTTCTCTTGTTGTCGTACGCTTCCCCGTCCTGCACAGCTTTCTTGACAGTCTCTTTCATTCCAGTTTCACTCCTATAGCCTCGCGGATGTATCCGGTAAGGAAATCAGCTCCGCGCCTTGTTCCGTGACGATCCGGAATTTCAACCAGAAGCGGCAGCCTGCCGCTTGAACGCAGTTCCTTCACTTTTTCCGGTATGCTTTCGGCAGCCAGCTCCGTGATGAGAAGGATACAAATATCTTTCATCGCCAAGGCAGCGGAAAGGGCTTTGGACGTCTCAGCCGATCCATGTGCCACTAAACCGTCTATGCCGGCCAGTTTCAAAAGAACCAGGGTGTCGTGGTTATCACTGATCAGAAAACCCTTCATGGCGGCGCAAGCCTGAGAAAACTACCCGAGGAACATGAACAAAATCAGAATCGAGATCAACATGCCGTAAATCGCGATTCCCTCCGCCAACCCCACGTAAAGCATGGTTTTACCCAGCATTTCGGGTTTCTCCCCCACGACCCCCAAGGCCGCGGCTCCGACAAAGGCGACGGCAATACCGGCTCCTATGCAGGCAAGGCCGGTGGAAAGCGCCGCCGCGAGCAGCCCCAGCCCAACCGCGCCGCCTCCGGCGGCGGCCTCGGGGGCCTCAGCCGCGAAGGCCGAGACGACGGAAAAGGCCATCGTCGCAAACACGAAAACAAGGGTCCAAGACAAAACCTTCTTTGGGTTGCGAGGCGCAAAACCTCTTTTTTCCATCCAAAGCCCCGTTCCGACCAGCGCAGTTACAGAACCGCAAAGAACCATCAAACCCAGCATACTATTTTCCCCTTCCTGATAATTAGGACGCGCTGTTCCGCCGATCCCACAGTACCGGCGCGAACTCGCGCCCTCCTCCGTGATAAAACTTCCCAAAAAATTCGTAGTACTCCAGCCTCAGCGTTTGTATGAAAACGATCAGCCCCTCCAGCCCGACGATCAGAAGATGCCCCAGCAGAAGAACCAGCGCGCTGAACAACCTTCCCCCCGGAACGTTTTCAATGACGTCCCCCAGCACTATTATGGTCATGCTCAGTCCGGCGTGGTTGAGCGCGAAGGCCGCCAGCCTCACAAAGGACGCGGTGTTGCTGACAAAGCTCATCATCGCGTGGAAAATCGAAAAAGCGTGAGTAATTCCGCCTTCGTCGATCATTTTGCCGTTAAAGAAATATTTGCTGATGCCGTTTCCGAATACCATCACCAAAAACAGGCTTAACATAATTACGGCGAAAACTCCGTTGCCTAAAATGCTTTCGCCCGCGGCCTTCGACGCGACCTGCGCGAGGGCCAGCCAGTAAAATAGAAGCCCCGCCAGCCCCTCCGGGCTGAAAAGCGCCTCTCCCCA
The DNA here is from genome assembly GCA_009778055.1 of Synergistaceae bacterium. Classification (GTDB taxonomy): domain Bacteria; phylum Synergistota; class Synergistia; order Synergistales; family Aminobacteriaceae; genus WRKN01. The sequence goes on along the minus strand of WRKN01000015.1, from coordinate 13,271 downwards.
CTCGCCTTCGCGAATCACGTTCCATAACCTGAAGCACATGCCTATAGTCAGAAAGGCTACCCCAATCCCTATCGACACGGGCAGCATCGTGTTGACCGAGTGCATCGGAGAAAGCCATAACGGAGATATCAGTTCCTCGTTGCCGAACACGCTGCCGTAGAGAAAGCCGAACAGAACCGAAAATGTCCCGGCTATTTTCATTACGGACGCGATGCCGGGCCCCATGATTTTTTTCTTCTCCAAAAAGCACGTGCCGGCAAGGAGTCCCAGTCCGTGCCCCACGTCGCCGAACATAAAGCCGAAAAACAGGCAAAAGCTCACCGCCAGGACGAAAGTCGGATCACGCTCGCTGTACGCGGGCAGGCTGTAAAGGCGCACTATTTCCTGAAAACGGCGAACCAGCGGCCAGTTTCGCAGAAGCGTGGGGAGTTTGTTTCCTTCTTTCTCCAAAACGCTGCCCTGCTCCGCGATAATCACGGTGTTGGGCGCTTCCCGCTCCGCCATCGCGGATACGGACGAGTAGTTTTCCCTCGGCGTCCACCCCGAGAGTACCATCATGCCGGAAATCTCCCCGCGAAGCCTGCAAAGGGAATAAACACGCTGCATCGCGTAAACGGACGCGTAAAGTTTTCCCAGCTCGAAACGATTCTCCGAGATGTAATGAGCCGCCGTTGCTTTACGGTTCAGCATCGCTGACTCGATTGCCTCCATGCGGTAACGAACGGCGTCGGGGTTGTCGTACATTCCATATTTTTCAGGATTGAGAGTGATGGGCCGCATATGCACCGAGGATAAAATCTTCTGTAAGTCTTCTTTATAGTCATTGTTGTAGAAAATCACGGCGGTAACGGTTTTTTCGACCGAGTCCTCGGACAAAGGCATGGCCATAATAGGAGCCGCCAGGCTGGTTTCGCTCAGACGCCTCCAGTTTTCGCGCGTGAGGATTCCTATGGCTATACCGGTATAAGGGCTGCGCGGCAGATCACCAAAACCGCGCCCGATCTCCCGCAGCACGTTCCCGAACTCCAGAATCGCGCGCCATGCCTCGTACTCTTTCCTCAACGCCTCCCCTGCCGCCCTCCACTTGTCTTTCATCCGCATCAATTCCTCGACCTTAGCCGAAAGCTCCGGCAGCGGAGTCTCGGAGACATTAGTAACGGCGGGGCGCTGAGGGACCATAAAACCGGCCTCTGTCCAGAGCCTGTCCAATTTTTCCAGAAGAGCGTCATAGCGGTTTTCTTTGAAGCTCTGAATACGGCTGCCCAGCGGATGCCCGGACATCATGACCTCCGGCGGCATAGGCTCGAAATTGCCCGCGCCGAGGAGCGAGAGAGCTATACGCTCCACTTCCTCGCCCGGCCCCACGAAGGACACTCCCATCATTCCCACGACTGCCATGAATCAATTCACCTTCCCCAAAGACCTGCACAGAAGCAGGCCGGCTTTGCTCCTGTCGAGTCCGTAACGGATCGTTTCGGTAACCACTATCAGATCCCTGACTTCCAGCATCTTCAGTGTCAGGTATGCCGCCACGTTCTGAAACCCCAGCGTGCCGGACAAAAACACCCGTTCCGCGACGGCAAGGACGAAAGCGTATATGCGGCGCTCTATTTCGAGTTCGCGCAGGGCCGCGTTGCCGTCATCCACGTCGAACACGCCCGCGTAGGGCGTTCCGGCAAGAACGCCTTTCATGCCGTCGGGTTCCGCGAAAGCGGCTTTAGTCAATATATTGAAATCCAGGCGATAACGGGCTTTCAGTATCTGGGTCAGAGCTTCTTCCGGCGACATGTTGAAAAAACGGCGCACCCGGTAAACCCAATAAATATTTATGAGATCCACTTTTGTGCCCACCAATACCCGCAGCCACTGCCCCTCGGTCCCCCCGAGCCCGGCGACGTGCGCGTACAGGTTGTTCAGGTAGTGGCGCTCGAGCGCCATTCCCACGTTGAAACCGGTTTTCTGAATTTCGGGCGCCCGCACGGCGGACGCGTCCTCGCTCCCAGACAGGGCCTCCAGCAAAGCCGCGCGCAATTCCGCGTTCTTCACCGACATGATGATGTCATTAAGGGAATCCGCCGAGAACAGCTTATCTTTATCAACCAGGGTCAACTGGTAATCGGCCACCATGTCCAACACGTCGTCGCCCCTGTCGGCGGCGAGGCGGGGATCCCATTCCGGCGTTCCCATCTTGCGCCGGAAGTGGTTTTTGAAAAGCATGACGTCAAAATACTCCTGCCAAAGGTCGAGAAATTTTTTGTCTTTCCGGCCGGCGTAATGCTTGAACGCCACGCTTTCCGCAAGAAGGGAAACGCCCAACAGGAACTCCAGGTCGGCGCGCCTTATCCTGTCAATCTCAAAGCCCTTGAAAATAGGGGCGTAAGCGCCTTTACTGAGGTAGACTGCGACGTCGCTCACCGACGTGAGCCCCAGCAAATGCCTGAAATCTTCATTTTTAAGCAACGACGCCCTGCGGGCCCTGGCTTTGACGGACTCCGCAACGCGCCCTCCCCCGCTGCCCGGCGCCACGATCAGCATCGCGCGCGTCCGCGCGCGGCGTACTCCAGCGCTGTTTTCTCGGCCATTTTTGCAATCAGTTCCGGCACGCGCGCGTCAAAGTGTTCCTGCATTTTTTCCCGCGCTTTTTGCGCCAATTCCGCTATGCGCCGCGTTTCCGCATCCGCCGAATTCTGAGCGGACTCCGCCTGCGTTTGCGCCTCCTCGTTGGCTGCGTTCAGGCGGCTTTCCCGCTCTCGCGCGAGCTTATCGTACGCCTCCCCGAGGATCGCCTTCGCCTCCCGTTCCGCGGAACCGCGTATTTCTCCCGCCTCGTCTTCGGCCTTCAAAAGAGTTTCGAGAACTTCCGGCAACTTCATGACAATACCACCATCCTACGGGATTACTCTTTCCTCGAAAGTTTGATTCGAGTCAAATCCTCGCGCTCGTTTTCGTCAAGCGCGGAGGCTATCAGTTTTATCTGTTGTTCGCTTCTGGGAATGACCACTTTTTCCAGCGCGTTTACGCGCCTTAAGGTTTTGCGTATCTGAATGGCCAGACGATAGACGCTTGTTTCGATTTCCGCCAGGCGCGCGATCATGGAAACCAACCGGCGGGCGTTCACGTAGCAGTTGTCCAAAACGGATGAAGAATCAATCGCCATACCTCCCAGCGAATACACCGGGGAAAGGTCGGGGTCGAGCTTGTCCACCTCGGGAATGTCGATACCCATAATGGAGCGCAGCCTGACGATGAAACGCTCTTCCTCCGGCACTAGGAGCGCTATTCTCTCCACGCTTTTTATCCCCATGGCAATATTCGCCATTTGAAGCCCGAAATACGCCTCTTCAAATACGGAGCGTATGCCGTCCTGGATTTCTTTGGCTTCCTTCACCCGGCCCATAAGTTCGCTCATAAGTATCTTGCGCTTTTGCTCAAGCAGGCCGTGACCGCGGCGCGCCAATTTCAGCGCGGATTGGATGCGGGTCATGCTGCTTCTCGTAGCTGTAACTTTATCGGCCATCTTTAATCTTTACACTCCCGCGCACAAAAATTATGATGTTATTCAGCAGCCAGCACAAACAGCGTAAAAATTACCACGCAATAACACGTTTGTCAAACTAAACCGAGGCGTCGTCATGAATACGAAATTTCTGAAAATAATAAGCGAAGTTTTTTCATGTATCATGATCTCAGTAAAAGTGAAAGGAATGGTCATAATTATGAAACGGACGCTTCAAAACAATGCCGTAATCCTCATCATCGCGGCGCTTGTCATGTGCCGCTCCGCCGCGTGGGCGGACGCTGTCATCGTCCTGCGGATTCCTTTTCAGGAAGGAGCCATGGCCACCGCCGAATTTCCCGGAGGCTCCGCCGAGCTTGGCGCGGTTCGCGCCCTGCCGGTCAGGACGAATTGGCCCGCCTTTACCGCCAGCAAGTGGGGCGCGCCTCAAACGGTGTGCGCCACAGCGGTCAACGCGATACACGTTTTGGTGGACGTGGAAGAAGAAAAGGGCCGCATATTCAGCATAGTTCCGGTGGTTACCGTCGCGCCCGCCGCGCCTGCCGGCGCTTTCTTTTCCATAGACTCTCCCGCCGGGACCGGGATGTTTGGAGGCTTCGCCCCCGTTTCCGGCTCCAGGGTGTCCATTGAGCGTCCAGGCGGGGAACGGAGTCCGCTGCTTCCCTTGTCCGGGGACGTCCTGCCCATGAAAGAAGGCGACGTCCTCGTCATTGAGTCTTCTTTGCCGGAGACCTCGGACACGTGGATGGTGGACATTGAAAACCGTCCGGGAGGCCGGGTCATAGCCTGGACGAAAAACGGGCCTTCCGTAGCGGCGCGTGTCATACGGCCTGTCGGAGGAGTGGGGCGCTTTGGAGGCACGGAATTTCAGGGTATTGGGCGCGTCCGCGCCTCCCACGCCGGAGTGATTGACATAGCGACCTCGCCGCGCGGCGTGACCGGCGGAATTCAGATCATACCTCTTACCCACGCCCTGGACTCGGCTGAACTCAATTACGTGTGGGGAGCCACTCAGTGGATGATCATCGCCCCCCTTCCCGGCAAGGGGCCGCTGGAAGGGACGCCTCCCCTGTTCAAAGGGCTGCTGCCGGGGACACAGTTGGACGACCGGCTGCCGGACGTGTGGAGTTCCTACGGAAGGAAGCCGCTTATACTCGCCCGCTTCGACGGCGGCCCCTGGAGAAGATTTTCCCCGGCGTCGGGCCAGGTAAACGACGCCCTCCGCGGGCTCACCCACCTGCGTATTTATTATCCCTTTTGGGGTGAGATAGATCTTTAGCTTTAGTGGTATTATGGAGAGCGTAAAACTTTGAAGGAGGCATTAATTTTGCGTAAGCCACTCATTAAAACTGTTTTTGCCGCGTTGTTTGTTTTTGTTTTTTCTTCCGCGTCGTTCGCGCTTTCGCCGGAGGACGCGCTGAGCGTCAGACCGCCGAATTCCGTCTACGCAGTCGTGCGCGTCGATGACCTGAACGGGTTGCTGCAGGATATTTTTTCTCCGGCCAACATCGAGATGGCGGCGTCCATGGTGAAGCCGGAAAATGCTCAGACCGTCAGGCTGGTTGCCAGTTTCGCGTCGCAGATTCCGGCGAAGACGGTGGTCATAGCCTCGGGTGTGACGGCGGATAACAAGCCGTTTGTGCAAGTTGCCGCGTCAATGCCGGCCTCGGTTCGTTCCAGGCTGGACCGTGTGGCCGACGGCAGCGCGTCGGGCGTTGAGCTTATAACGCTGCTTTTGGGAGACGGCGCCCTGATGCTGGGGCCCACTATGCCGCTGGAACTCAAAAAGGGCGGCAAGGGGCCGTATTATACCCTGGGCGGGGAGGCGGCATTTGCCGCTAAAGACGACCTGCTGCTGATAGCGTCTTCTTCGTCCGAAATCGAGGCCTCGCTCGGCGCGCTGGAGAAGCAGGAAAACCGGCTTTCGCTCAAGCGCCGTTTCGACAGCCCAAGTTATTGGTATATGCACATGGATATGGCCACGGTCGCGGCGCTTTCCGAAGAAGAGGGCGGCTTGGGCAAGCCGGACGACTTTGCCAAAATGTTCAAGGCTCCATTCAAAATTGAAACAGCGTTTTCCTCCAAGCCAGGAAGTTTTCTTATATCGGCCGCGGCAAATATTCTGGAGTCCGTTGCCGCCCCCGAGCGCTACAAGGACATGAAGCCGGTAAAAGGCGCCAATTTGTTTCTGGCGGGGGGCGGCAGGCTGTTACTTGCCCTTGCGAGCCCGACTACCTTCGCCGCTGCCGACTTGAAGGCGGCAGATCCCAAGTTTTCGGCGGTATTATGGGATAAGCTGGTTCAGCAGCTCGAAAAAGTAAATGTATCCGAGAGCGACGTGGAAGATCTCCTGAACGGCAGTTTCTCCGTGGCTTTGGGAAGCGACGCCACTATTCTGGGCAAACGCGCTCTGGGCGGGTATCTGGCCCTGACCGGGCGAAAAGGGACCGCGGCCAAAATACTTGGAAAACTTGTGGACAGTGAAGAATTTTCCCAGGCCGTTCCTATGGCCCCATTGAAGGTGGACGGATGGGATTTGCTCTTCGCGGTGGACCCGGCGCTGCTGCCGGCGGCGCTGGTCTTCGGGGTCATGCAGGACACGTTTTTCGCGGGGATCACCGATTCGGAGGCGCTTGACAAGAAGCCGGAGGTTCCGACCGAGGTGTCCAAGATGCTTGACGACCCTCTTTTGGGAATCGGCGTTATAGACGCGGCGGCTATCTGGAATTGGCTGAGGCAGGAGATTGCCAATCCGGACTCGCTCTTGTCGGCGTCCTTGACCCAGTATGGCGGCAACTCCGCGGGGGATATTATGCGGACAATTCTGGAGGCTGAACTGGCCGTGCCTTTTGTCAAGATGTGGTATCCCGAGTTGGAAAAGTCTTTCGTGGAGTTCTCGGTCGCGGACGTCCCGGCTGGGAAGCGCCTTTTGCCCATTCTGCTGGAAATAGCAAAAGCGTTTATTTCCGAAAGCGGCGAGGAATAGGAAAAATGGGCGGGTGTTTCCCGCCCATTGATTTTAATGAAAATTTTGATCCTGACCGTAGGCAAATTAAAAGATAAACGCGTGTCTTCTTTGGCCGGGGAGTATTTGGCCCGTGTGCGCCCCGGCCTTGTATCCGCCGAGAGCGTCCCGGACGGAGGGCGCGCGCCGGAGGAATGTGTCGAACTGGAGGGGCGGGAAATTTTGCAAAAACTGCGTCCGAGGGATCGGCTTATCCTGCTTGGCGAAGATGGGAACACGTACGGCAGCGAGGCTTTCGCCGCCATGCTGTCGCGGGAGATGGAAACCGCTCCGGGGCGTATCGTCATGGCGATAGGCGGCCCGTGGGGCGTGTCCGCCGCGGTCAGGGCGCGCGCCGATTTAATTTTATCCCTTTCACCCATGACCTTCCCTCATGAACTGTGTTTCCTTTTTCTGGCCGAACAACTGTACCGCGCCTTTTCGATTTTAAAGGGCGCGAAATACCATCATTAATCACTTAATCACCAGTTCAACCACTAATTCAATGATGCTTTTCCGCTTCCGCTGTTGTAAAATACAATTCACTGTAAATTACGATTAAGTTAAGAAGGAGGCGGCTGGTTATGGCAAGTGTGCAAACCGTTACTACAAACACGGTTACGCATACGACAGGGTACACGCACCACAGGGAGCGGGGCCCGGACGTAAGGCGAGTGAATGTGAATTATGAGTACGTAATGGAACCGGTCATTATCCCGCGGCCGCGTATTGAGGATTTCAACTCGTTGGTGGTGGTGCATAACAAAATGGAGTATTACAGTTGAATGTAGCCGATCTTCAAGAAATAATCCGGGGAAAGATAGACACTTTCCCCAATAAAACGCGAAGGGTGGCGGAATACCTTCTCACTCACTCATCCGAGGTCGCTTTTCTCTCCATCAGCGACGTGGCGGGCAGGTTGGACGTCTCTAAGGCGCAGCTTGTGCGCGTAGCTCGTACGTTGGGTTTCGACGGTTACTCCACCCTCAAAAATCTTCTCAAGCAGGCCCTTCTCGAACAAGTAAGCCCCTCATCCATCGCGGAGAGAATGCAAAACGCCGACATTCCGCAGGACATATGCCGTTTGGAACACGCCAACATCAGCGAGACCTTGAAAGGATTGTCTTCCGTAAGTATTGTGGAGTTCTGCGAGGCCGCCAAAAAAGCCGCCGCCATTTACTGTATGGGGTGGGGAATTTCTGCGCTTGTGGCTGAATGGTTCTACACACGTTTTACCGAACTGGGCATGAAAGCGGTTCTCGTCCGGCGCGGTTCGATGTCGCTGATTGAGCAGACGCGCGCCATGGGGGACACCGACATGCTGGTCGTCTGCGAACTGCCAAGCTACGTCATAGAGGTCACGGAGGCCGTCAAGAGGATACGCAAAAAGGGAGCGTTCATAGTCACCCTTACGGACAGCCCCGCGGCGCCGATATGCCATATGTCCCATCTTCCGCTCCGCGTCGGCGACACCTCCGCCATGTTCGGCAGCAGCCTGATAGGGCCTATGTTTGCAGTGCACGTCCTGACGTCGGTTTTGGCTTACAACCTCGGCGAAGAGGGGAAAACCGCTTTGACCGCGCACAAAGAAGGGCTTGCCGACGAGCGCGTGTACTATCCCGCGTATGGCTTACGATACTGACGTGGTTTGTCTATTGTGTGCCGGTGGAGAATGTTATAAAATAAGTTTCATGCGAGGTGTATGAATTTATGGATGAATGTGTGTTCTGCAAAATAGCCAGGGGTGACATACCGGCGGAATTCGTCCACAAAGACGAAGCGGTTTTTGTAATTCGCGACCTGAACCCGCAAGCGCCGACGCATCTTTTGATCGTACCTGTGCGGCACGTCGAATCGGCGGCTGATGTGAACGACCCGGAAATCTGGTCTTCCATAATGGGACGGGCGGTGGAAACAGCCCGCCGGTTAGGGCTTGACAAGGAAGGATTCCGTATGGTGATCAATACGGGGGCGCAGGGCGGCCAAACTGTGCCGCATATTCATTTGCATCTGATGTCGGGCCGCAATTTCGGATGGCCTCCGGGTTAAAGGCGATCCGAAAACCCGGAAGGGGGGGATCTTAGATGACGACGGTCATTCGTAAGGATGGAGAAAGCCTTGAAGACGCTCTCCGCAGGTTTAAACGAGAGGTTTCCAAAGTGGGCACCCTCCGTGAGGCAAGGAAGAGGGAACATTACGAAAAACCAAGCGACGCCAAAAAGCTGAAAAGAGCGGAGGCGGCTAGGAAGCGTAAGAGCAGCCGTTCCAGGTAGCTGAGAGTTTAAACGTGCGGGAGTATCCCGCAAAAAAAGCCGGGGCCCTGGCGGAAGGGTCCCGGTTTTTTACGTAAATAGGGGGACTGGAAATGCGGGATGACGGAGCGCGGCATTTTGATTTGATTATAGAGCCCAACCGGACGGCGTCGGATTTTTTGAAGGAACTCGTCCGCTATCGCGAGTTGTTTTATTTTTTGGCCTGGCGGGACATACTGGTAAGATACAAACAAACCGTGATAGGCGTGGCCTGGAGCGTTATCCGTCCCTTCCTTACCATGGTCGTTTTCAGCGTGATCTTTGGACGCCTGGCCAAGCTGCCTAATGAAGGCGTGCCTTATCCTATTTTGGTTTTTTCGGCGATGCTCCCCTGGCAATATTTTGCCAACGCGATGCAGGAAAGCTCGAACTCACTGATATCGGAGTCGCGCCTCATCAGCAAGGTATATTTCCCGCGCCTGATCGTGCCGACCAGTTCCGTGATCGTCAGCGCCGTGGATTTTTTGATCTCGCTCTTTCTTTTGGGTTTCTTGATGCTGTGGTACGGTTTTACGCCGTCCGGAAACATTGTCTTTATGCCGTTATTTTTTGCCCTGGCCACGACGGCGGCTTTAGGCGTCGGGTTTTGGCTTTCGGCGCTGAACGTGAAATATCGGGACTTTCGGTACATTGTCCCTTTTTTGGTGCAGTTCGGGCTTTACGTTTCCCCCGTGGGGTTTTCAAGCTCCGTAGTGCCGGACAGGTGGCGCCTTATCTACAGCCTGAACCCCATGGTAGGCGTGATAGACGGTTTCCGCTGGTGCATCCAGGGCCAGGGCAGCCCGCTCTACCTTCCCGGCTTCGCCGCCTCAGTCGTGACGTCCGTCTTCCTGCTCTGGAGCGGCACTAAATTCTTCCGCCGCACCGAGCGCTTTTTCGCGGATTTTATTTAAGTTATTTTGAAAGGGGATAAATTTATGCAGACCATAGCTGTAGAATACGCCAGGGAACATTTTTCGGACTTACTTAATCAAATAGAGACGGGCGAGAGTTTCGCAATCATAGAGCAAGGGAAAATCCGAGCCGTTTTGCATCCCACTCAAAACGAGACAAGTAAAAGCGGTGTCATAGCTGAATTCAAGGAATACGTACAAAAACGAAATCTGAGATTGAATGGACTGTCCGTCCGCGAACTCAGGGAAGAAGGGCGCAGAGGTTGAAACCTTCTTTTATTCTGGACTGTTCGGTAATACTTTCTCGGTATTTATAAGCCTTGATAAAGGATTACTCATGAAAACATTTATGCTGATTATTGACGGTGTAAGCGATGACCCGCTTCCTGAGTTGAAAGGGTATACTCCTTTGGAAACGGCTGTTACTCCAGGCATGGAATATTTAGCCTCGAAGGCGAGAAAGGGCACTATACAGACCGTTTTCGAGGGGTATCCCGTGGAGAGCCTTGTGTGTATCATGGGGTTACTGGGTTACGACCCTCGAAAATATTACCCTTGCGGGCGCGCCTCGTTTGAGGCGATGGCCAGGGGAATCGGCGTGGGGGAAAATGATTTGGTTTTCAGATGCAACATTATAAAAGCCGCAAAAAACCGCGAATATATCGCGGACTTTACCGCCGGGATGATTTCCGACGCCTGCGCGAAAAACATACTGTCTGAAATAAACCTCCCCTCCCCCGCCTGGGAGTTATATCCCGGCCAGAGTTACAGAAATTTGATGCTAGTCAGGCAAACGCCCGTTAAAGCAAATGAAATCAAATTTTTTGAACCTCATATGCACCAGTGCGAACCTTTGGAAAATCTGCTGCCTGCCGCGGCGACAAAGCAAGCGGAGACTTTGGCCTCCGAACTGAGAGATTTTCTGCTGCGTTCTTATGAGCAAATCGCATCGATGGATGTGACGCCGGATTGCGAGGGTAACATGCTGTGGCTCTGGAGCGCTTCCTCCAAACCCCGGCTGCCGGCCTTCAAAAACCTTTACGGCATTTCAGGCGCGGTTGTCGCGGGGCTTGACTTCATGCGCGGCCTGGCAATAGCCGCGGATATGTACTTCGAGGTCATTCCGGGGGCTACCGGGTACATCGACACAGACTACCGCGCCAAAGCCGAAGCCACGATCAGGATGCTCGACAAACACGATTTTGTGCTTACGCACGTCAACGCCGCGGACGAAGCCGCGCACATACGCGACGCCGCCCAAAAAATCGACGCTATCGAGAGCGTTGACAGATATATCTTAGAACCTGTTTTTAGCCATCTCAGGCAAAGTTTTCCTGAAAATTTTGCCGTCATTGTCTGCGGCGACCATAAAACACGGTGCAGCGACGGCAAACATGCCGGCGACCCTACGCCGTTTTTGTTTTATCTCGACGGCGAAACGCCGCAAGAGGTGTACAAGGATTATCGTAACGTACCGTCGCTGCGGTTTTTGAAAGAAGTGTTCGGCCTCTGTTAAAATAAAGGCGGGGGTATGGATATGAGCGAGGAAAGAGCACTGGAAGAATATTATACTTACGGCGACTATAAATCGTGGGACGACGATCTCCGCTGGGAATTGATCGACGGAGAGGTTTTTTGTATGAGTCCCGGACCTGGAACGGAGCATCAGTCTCTGTCGGGAAATTTATTTGGCAGGCTGTTCAATTACTTTAACGGAAAAGAATGTCGGGTTTTCGCTGCTCCGTTCGATGTGACGCTACCCAAAGGCAACGAACCGGAGGACGAAATTGACACGGTAGTTCAACCGGACATCATGATCCTCTGTGACATGTTAAAATTGCAGCGCAACGGCATAAAGGGCGCGCCGGACGTCGTGTTCGAAATCCTGTCTCCCTCTACGGCACACCGCGACCTTGACGACAAGTTCAGGCTGTACGAACGCGCGGGCGTCAAAGAATACGTGATCGTCGACCCGCAAAACTGCGTAATATACGCATATCGAATAGATTCCGGAGGACGTTTCTCGTGGAAAAAAGCTTACGGGGCCGATGATGTTTTGGAGTTTGGGATGTTCCCTGACTTAAAGATCCCTTTGAGTCCCGTGTGGAAAGATATTCGGGATTTGTATCAGTGATGTATAACAATGTCTGATACGGTCATTAAAATCGAAAACCTCGGGAAAAAATACAGAATATCCCACAAGCAGCCCCAGAAATATTTGGCGCTTCGGGATATCTTGGTGGACAGGGCCAGGCGGTTGGGGGAAAAAATCCTCCGCCCATTTGGCGCTGAAAATGTGTTGTGTCGGAGTACCGAGGATTTTTGGGCGCTGAAGGACGTTTCCTTCGACGTGAAGCAGGGCGAGCGCGTGGGCATAATCGGGCGCAACGGCGCGGGCAAGTCCACCCTGCTCAAGATACTTTCCCGCATCACCGAGCCGACGACAGGCCGAGTCTCCATCAAAGGGCGCATCGCCAGCCTGCTGGAGATCGGAACGGGCTTTCATCCCGAACTGACGGGGCGCGAAAATATTTTCCTCAACGGCGCTATCCTGGGGATGAGCAAGGCCGAGATCAAAAAAAATTTCGACGCCATCGTAGACTTCGCCGGAGTGGAGCAGTTTCTGGACACGCCGGTCAAGCACTATTCGAGCGGCATGTACGTCCGGCTGGCCTTCGCCGTGGCCGCGCACCTGGACACGGAGATATTGCTCGTAGACGAGGTACTAGCGGTCGGCGACGCCGAGTTTCAAAAAAAGTGCATGGGCAAGATGGACGAGGTGAGCCATAAGCAGGGCCGGACGATTTTTTTTGTGAGTCATAATATGGGTGCGATACGGCAGTTGTGTAGCCGTGTCGTTTATTTACGACAAAGTTCTCCAGTTTTAGATTTCCCAAACGCGCAAGAAGGTATAGCGCTATACTCGCAGACAGATGCTCAAGATCTGAGCCCAGTTTGGGAAAACACAAAAAATGAATACCAAAATCACTGGCTCTGCTTTAAAAAAATGGAATTATGCGCCTCCGATGGGCCGATCGTTTCTAATAAATTAGATCGTAATGATAAAATTGAGGTTGAAATTAAAGGAAAGATTCTTCAGGCAAATCCCGCACTGTGCATAGGTTACGCGCTTTATAATGAAGAAGGAACTTGCCTTTATCGGTCACTCCACACAGATCAAATTGGATCTGTGCAAGATTTGGGCTTATTGACCAATGATTTTTGCCTGACATCCAAGTTACCCTTACATCTTTTAAATAATGGCGTCTATTTCTTAGAGTTGAACTCATGGTTACACAATCAAGAGTGGATCACTCGACCTGAACATAACGCGCCAAGAATTACTTTTACGTTGGATGGGAAACTCAGCGACTCACCTTATTGGGCAGAAAAAAGAAGGGGAGTTATGACGCCTCCTGTGACGTGGATTTTAAACCGGTGACAACCAAAATCGCAAGTTGTGAGTAAAAAAATTACTTAAACTATCCAAGGAGAAACACATGAATTATGACGCGCTGTTAGTAATAAGCCAAAACGCCGATTTA
>WRKN01000014.1 GCA_009778055.1 Synergistaceae bacterium | reverse complement strand
CATGGACGACATGAGCCGTCAGCGCAGCGGAATATACCTTGAATTTGTGTCGAGGATTAAGGCTTATTACGACCAGAAGGGCAAGTCTATGGGCACGTGTTACTGGGACCCGCGTACCATAGCCTTCGAGCCGGCGGTGGGGCTGCGTTTTCTGTACGAGATGTTGTCGGAAGCCAGGGCTGCCGGAAATGCGGAGAATAAACCGCTCGATATTCTTACGCGCGCCGAGGTAACGCAGGTAATGCGTGAAGGGCGTACTGTCAATGGCGTTATCGTTAGAGCCGATGACGGGTCGGAAAGAGAAATCGCCTGTCGTGTTCTCATCGACGCCACGGAGTACGGGGACGTCATTCCGCTCGCCGGTATTCCTTACAGGGCCGGAAACTCCGTCACACCGTTTTTGAAAGACGAGGCCAGAATTCAGGACATAACGTGGGTGGCCATAATCAAGAGCTATCCGCGAGGCATTCCTTCTCATCTCAGAGTGAGGCGTCCTCTTCCCGGTTACGAATGGGCCAAGCGTAACTACGAGAGCTACGTAGCCAAGGACGGGTTGGACTTCAGGGGCATTTATCCGGTCGAGCTTCCGGTTAATTTTGTCAGTCACAATGGATACCGAGGCCTGCCGGACTCGTCCACACCATGGAATTACGACGGGCGTCGTGAGAACTGGAGATATATAACGAAGACAGGAGTGAACTGGGGCAACGACTACCCCGGCAGGGGCGGTTGGGAAGGGCGCACCGGTTTGCCCGCGCGTTATCTGGAAGACAGGGAATTTCGCGCCGCTGTGGAAAGAGAGGCGTTTATCAAGACTCTGCATTTTATTTATTATATGCAGAACGAACTGGGCGAAAGTTGGTCTATAGCCGACGATGAATACTACAGTGCCGAGTTGCCTGCCTTTGTGAGCGATCTGCCGGATGAATGGCACGAGATAGCCAAGCGTATGCCGCCGATTCCCTACGTGCGCGAATCCCGCCGCATCGTCGGGGACTACGCCTTGACGTCGGTCGAGCTTTTGAGAAATTCACTGAATTACAGAGACGGGCAGACCAGCCATGAATTCGAAGACGCTATCGCCATAGGCGGGTATATTTTGGATCTGCACGGCTCTACCACCGACTCCGACATGGAATGGGACATGAACGAAAGGGCGGCATCTATGACAATAAATCGCCCGCGCGGGCCATTTCAGGTTCCAATGCGGGCCATGATACCCCAAAACGTAGATGGATTTCTTGCCGCGGAGAAAAATCTTTCCATGTCGCGGCTGACCGCCGGCGCTCTGCGGCTTCAGCCCATCTGCATGATGGTTGGGCAAGCGGCCGGCGCGCTGGCCGCCGTTTCGGTAAAGAGCGGCCTGCCTCTCCGCGAGGTTCCGCCTGTGAAGGTACAGAGCGCGCTTCTCGAAGCCGGCGTCCTGCTGTCGCTTTGTAAGTACTCGGACGTGCCGCCGGAGCACCCATATTTCAAAGCCGTGCAGCTCTCCAACCTGCACGGATTTATCGAGCCGATAGAACCGCCTCACGCTCCTTCGTACAACATCGGCGACCTGGATGACCCGGTTCTGGCAATGGCCATGATAAAAGGCGCGGACAAAGGCATTTTCGGCGTAAACGAGATACTTACGCACAGCGAAATGGTCTCCATGCTGAACAAGGCCCGCGCCGCGGCGGGCGTTTCCGGAGGGCAGGACCAGGAGGATGGCTCGCCGTACCGTTTCGTGACGCGGGGCGTTTTCGCGGAGGCCGTGTTCCAGACGTTCGGACTTGCCGGCGGAGCAAAGGATAGCGAAGCAAAGAATAGATCGGGAAAAACGCGCATCGAGCCGAGACACCGCTTTGCCGAGGCCGTTAACGCCCTGGACTCCCTCGGCGCATTGAGCCTATACCCGGAAGGGGAATTCCTGCCCGCCCGCCCCATCACCCGCGGGGAGGCCGTGGAAATTCTTATGAAGGCCGTAAACGCCCCGGGGGCCAAATAAAGGTAAAGGGATTCTCAAGGGGCTAGCCCCTTGAGTTCTTCCATTCCTGCACAGCCTGCAAAAAACGTTCCCCGTATCTTTCGAGCTTCACGCGGCCCACCCCGGAAATTGCCAAAAGCTCCTCGGCGTCTTCCGGCAGGGCCGCGCACATTCCGTGGAGCGCCGCGTCCGTGAACACCACATAGGGCGGGACTCCCTGCTCTTTGGACAGCTCCCGCCTCAGTTGACGCAGCCGCTCAAAAAGTTCCTCGTTTACAGGCGCGCCTTTTCCAACCGGCGCCGATTCCTTGACCGTTTCTTCCTGTTCCGGCCGCGCGCGTTTGCGCATGAAAAGATTTTCCTCCCCACGCAGGAAAGGGCGTGTTTTGGGAGTGAAACGAAGCACGGGATATTCTCCGTCAGATACCTCCAGGTATCCTTCCGCGGCCAGAAAATCCACTATCTCCCTGAGTTCCCTCCCCCGGTACTCCTTCATCAGGCCCCAGGTGCTGATCGTGTCCAGCCCCAGGCTTTTGACCTGCTCCTTTTGTGAGCCGCGCAGGACATCCGTTAAAAGGGCGGCGCCGAAATGCCGCCCCGTCCGCTCCTCCATGCGGTAAACGCAGGAAAGAATCATTTTCGCCGCCTTCGTGACGTCCGCGCGTTCCGCCCCGGAGACGCAGTTGCCGCACGCGGCGCAGTCTTCCTTTACGTCCGTCTCCCCGAAATAACTCAGTATCGCGGCGCGTAAACACCGGTTCGTATTGCAGTAGTCAATCATGGATTGGAGCTTCCTGTATCCGGCCTGCCTGCTGTCGTCGTTGTCGCTTTGATCGATCAGATAACGGATCGTCATGATGTCCTTGCGGGCAAAAAGCAGCACGCACTCGGAGGGTGAGCCGTCGCGCCCGGCCCGGCCCGCTTCCTGGTAGTAGCTGTCGATACTTCCCGGCATGTTGTAGTGCACGACATACCTTACGTTCGACTTGTCGATTCCCATGCCGAAGGCGTTGGTAGCCACCATGAGCGAAGAGCGGTCGTAGAGAAAAGCCTCCTGGCTCTCGCTCCGCTCCGCGTCCTCAAGCCCCGCGTGGTAGCGGGCGGCGGAAACTCCCTCACGGCGCAGAAAATCGTAAATTTCCTCGACCGCGCGGCGCGTTGAACAGTAGACGATGCCCGACGCGCCGGGGAATTTTTTTATATAGTTCAGCAAAAACGCCGACTTTTTATCAGGATGTTGAACCTGAAAGAAAAGGTTCTCCCGGTCGAAGCCTGTCGTGAGCACAAACGGGTTTTTCAGCCCCAGCTTTGCCGCAATGTCGTCGCGAACCTCAGGCGTCGCCGTCGCGGTGAAGGCCGCGACGACAGGTCTGACCGGCAGCCGTTCCACGGCGGAGGGAAGCCCCAGATAAGAGGGGCGGAAGTCGTGTCCCCATTGAGAAACACAGTGAGCTTCATCCACGACAAAAATTTTAACGTCAAGCGCGGAGAAAAAATCCAAAAACAAGTTGTTCTCGAAACGCTCCGGCGCGACGTACAGCAGAGAAATTTTGCCGCGCCGCACGGAGGAGAGGATGCCCCGCGTTTCCTCCCAGTCCATCGCGCTGTGAAGCGCCGCCGCGCCGACTCCATTCTGGCGCAGAGAATCCACCTGGTCTTTCATCAGGGATATCAGCGGAGAGACTACCACGGAAAGCCCTTCCTCCGTCAGCGCCGGAATCTGATAGCACAGCGACTTCCCCGCGCCGGTCGGCATGATGCCGAGCACGTCCCCGCCTTTTAAGATTTGCGCAATGAGTTTATCCTGTCCTTTTCGGAAGGAGGCGTAGCCAAAAACTTCTTTCAGGATGTCGAGAGGTGTTTTCAAATTTGAGCGGCCCCCTGCGCAAGCGAGTGAATTTTATCGTGTTGAGTATACCTGAGTTCAGGTAATCTTGATATATACCGCAACGCTTGTTATTCTGTAGCGGTGTATATAGGGGGTGGTTTTCATGCCCATGCCAAAAGTTGAAAAATTTTTGGATGTCGGGATTGCGCTTTCGAGCGAAAAAAACGTGGACAAACTTTTGGAGAAGATTCTTGTCGCGGCCATGGATATCTCGGAATGTGACTCCGGGATGCTGCACATTGTTGACGATGGCGCGGACGGCGGTACGCTGCGCCTCAAAATCGCGATAGCGAAATCACTTGGGGGGATAAGGAGAATAGTAGGCGACGACGAGGACGACCTACCGTCAATCCCCCTGTCGCGAAACAGTATAAGCGCCTGCGCGGTGATGGACAAAACCCCCATCAACATAGCTGACGTTTACGCCGAGGAACACCGCGGTTTTACCGTTCCGAAAGACATTTACGCCAAGATAGGTTACAAAATTATCTCCACGCTGGTCGTGCCGATGGAGAACGATTACGGCGAAGTCATCGGAGTGCTGCAGCTCGCCAACGCGCAGGACGCCGAAGGGAAAATCATCCCCTTCGCGCCGATGTACGAGCGGGTGATCTCCTCTTTGGCCTCGCAGGCGGCGATATGTATGACCAGCAGGAAGCACGCCGAGGAGGTAACGGAGCTTCTGGACTCCTTCGTGCGGGTCATGTCCGCCGCCATCGACGCGCGCAGCCCGTACAACGCCAACCACGCCCGCAACATGGTGGAATACGCCCGTAAATTTCTGGCCTGGCTGAACGCCTCCGGGCTGGCCGAGTTCGACGAGTTCCGCGAAAGGCAGTTCCTGATGAGCGTCTGGCTGCACGACATCGGAAAGATGGTGGTTCCCATGGCGGTCATGGACAAAGACAGCCGCCTCGGCGCGAAAATCTCCGAGGTAACGCACAGGTTTCAGGTGATTGGGCTGCAAAACGAAATAGATTTTCTGAACGGCTCAATCGACGAGATTGAACGTGACCGCCGCGCCGCCGAGCTCATCGCCGCGGGGGAGCTTGTGGAAAAGGCCGACAGAGCGGGTTTCCTGACGGATGAAACGCTCGCGGCAATCCGCGCCTTGGGAGAGGCAAAGGCGCGCGCCCCGGAGGGGGACGTTCCATACCTTTCCGACGACGAATTGAACTGCCTGCTCGTGCAAAAGGGGACTCTGACGGACGACGAACGGCGAATCATGGAGAACCATGTGACGATGACGCGTCGCATGTTGGACGAGATGAGTTTTCCCAAGCGCTACAGCTCGATTCCCGGCTGGGCCTCCATGCACCACGAATACCTGGACGGCAGCGGCTACCCGGATAAATTGACCGGCGAGGCGATTCCGGCGGAGGTTCGGATTCTGACGATACTGGACATCTACGACGCCCTGACGGCGCGGGACAGGCCGTATAAACCGGCGATTCCGCCGGAAAAGGTCTTCGCCATTTTGGACGGCATGGCCGCCGCCGGGCAAATAGACGCGAAATTTTTGGATTTGTTCAGGCAGAGCGAAGCTTGGAAGGAGTAATATCCAGGTTGCAATCAAACGAATGTCAATCTGGGCCTTAAGTGCTTGTCAAAACTGCATTTAGCTATTCTAGCTTTAGGCCTTTTATTTCAAATATGAAAAGGAGATGGCAGGTATGAAAAAGGCGGTAATTCTGCTGCTGTTCGGCGCGCTGCTCGCGTGCGCCGGGCCGGCGCGGGACTCGGGGGCCAGCCCGGTCAAGGCCCGCCCGGTCAAAATGTTTGAGCTGAGGCATACGGACGAGCGCCAGGTCCGGGTACTGCCCGGTGAGATACGCGCGTCCGAGCGGGTGGAGCTGTCGTTCCGCGTACAGGGGACGCTGCAGGAGGTTCTTGTGGTTCGCGGCTCGCGGGTAAAAACCGGCGACCTGATCGCGGTACTGGACAAACGCGACCTGGAAAACGACCTGATGAGGGCGCAGAGCGAGCTGCATAGCGCCGAGGCCCAGCTTTCGGCCATGCGAACCGGCGCCCGGCGGGAGGACGTTGCCGCCCTTACGGCGCAGGTGAGCGCGGCCCGCGCCCGGTACAACGAGGCTAGGGTGACCCTGGAGCGCCACGAACCGCTGCTGAAGGCCGGAGGTATCAGCCAGGCGCAGTTCGACCGGGTGAAGACCACGTACGACGTAGAGCGGGAGGGCCTGAACGTGGCGGAGCAGAACCTTGCAAGGGGACGCGCGGGTTCCCGCCCCGAGGAGATTAATATGCAGGAGGCGCTCATCCGGGGATTGACCGCCCGTGTAAGAGTGGCGCAGGACGCCCTTGACGACGCGGAACTCCGCGCCCCCTTCGACGGAACGGTGGCGGAAATCTACGTGGACAACTTCCAGTCCGTCCAGAGGAACCAGACAATCGCCGCGCTGCAGGACATAGCGGCCCTGGAGGTGGCGGCCTCCATGCCGGGCAGTATGGCGCTGAACCTGTCGCCGGAGAGGGCGCGGGACCTTAGATACTCCGGTGACCGATACTACATTATCCAAGCCCGATTCCCTTCGCTGCCCGACCGGCTTTTCAACCTGCAATTCAAGGAAATCGCCACGAGGGGCAACGTGCAAACTCAGACCTACGACGTCGCCCTGATGATGGAAACGCCGGACGACCTCCTGATTCTTCCGGGAATGGGCATCGACGTGCTGGTTTCGCCAAATTACGGGCGAGAGGCGGAAGACGGCTTTGCCATTCCCTTTTCGGCGCTGGCGGCGGGGGAGGGCGGGCTTCAGCACGTATGGAAGGCGGAGGAGCGCGACGGCGCTATGACGGTTCGTAAGGTCGAAGTGACGGTCATCGGCTATCTGGGCGACCGCTGCGTCGTCAGCGGCGACCTTACGGAAGGGGAGCGCATCGCGGCGGCGGGGCTGTCCTACCTGCGCGACGGTGACGCGGTGACGCCTTATATATCGCCTGCCCGCAGCTCAAACGCCGGAAATCAACCATGAATCTTGCCGATTATTCACTAAAAAACCGCACCATTACGTGGTTTTTTACGTTTCTTCTCTTCGTGGGCGGCGTATGGGCCTATTTCGGGCTGGGCAAGCTGGAGGACCCGAGCTTTACCATCAAGACGGCCGCGGTTATAACCCTCTATCCCGGCGCGTCCGCCCTGGACGTGGAAAACGAGGTCACCGAACCCATTGAATCCGCAATCCAGAAGATGCCGCAGCTCGACAGGGTACGTTCCCTGTCCAGGGCCGGAATGTCCCTGATTTACGTGGACATCGCGCCGAAATACACCCGCGCCGACCTGCCCCAGATATGGGACGAACTGCGCCGCAAGGTTTCGGATGTGCAGTCGAAAATGCCCCCGGGCGCGGGCGTTTCCACCGTCAACGACGCGTACGGCGACGTCTACGGCTTCTATCTGGCCCTCACCGGCGAGGAATACGAGTGGAACGAGCTGGAGGACGTCGCGAAGAAGCTGCGCAGGGAGCTGCTGCTGGTGCGGGGAGTGTCCGACGTGCAGCTTGCCGGCGCGCAGCAGGAGGTTGTCTACGTCGAGATCCCCCGTACGCGCCTTGCGCAGTTGGGCGTATCCCCCAGCCATTTCTTCGAGCTCCTGAAGGCTCAGAACGTCGTAACCCCGGCGGGCAGCGCCCGCGTGGGCGAAGATATTGTACGCGTCGAGCCAACGGGCTACTTTCAGTCCCCCGAGGACATCGCCGACCTGATTGTGTCCGGGACGGGAGCCGGGGCCCTGCGCTTACGGGACATAGCCACCGTCACGCGCGGATACGCCGACCCAACGCAGGCGGTCATGCTGTACAACGGCCGCCCGGCGGTGGGTATCGGCGTCTCCGCTGTGCCGGGGAGCAACGTTATCGAGCTTGGGGAAGCCCTCAAGCTGCGCTCCGCCGAGTTGGAAAGTCAAATCCCCCTGGGCATGAACCTGAACGTCATCTACTATCAGTCCGACACAGTGACCAACTCCATAAGCAATTTTATGAACAACCTGATCTCCGCCGTGGTTATTGTCATCGCGATTTTGCTGCTGTTCATGGGGCTGCGCAGCGGGCTCCTAATCGGCGGTGTGCTGCTGCTGACCATTCTCGCGACCTTCATCGCCATGCGGGCCTTCGCTATAGACATGCAGAGCGTTTCGCTGGGGGCGCTGATAATAGCGCTGGGAATGCTGGTGGACAACGCCATAGTTATAGCGGACGGCGTGCTGGTGGGGCTTCAGCAGCGTAAAGACCCCGTAAAGGCCGCGAAGGATATCGTCAAACAGACACAGATACCGCTTCTGGGCGCTACTATCATTGCCGCGCTGTGCTTCGCGCCTATCGGCACATCGCCGGACAACACCGGCGAATTCTGCCGCAGCCTGTACCAGGTGGTGGCCATTTCCCTGCTGCTGAGCTGGGTGCTGGCCGTCACTATCACGCCGGTGGCCTCCGTGGTATTTCTGCGCGCCCCGAGCGCGGAGGACAAAGACCCTTACGACACCTTCCTGTACCGGCTCTACCGAAATTTTCTGGCCTTCTGCCTGCGGCGGCGCGTGGCGGCAACGGGGGTAATGATAGTGGTGCTGGCCGCGTCCGTGTTCGGCTTTTCATTCGTCAAGCAAAAATTTTTCCCGAGTTCCACCTCGCCGATGTTCACCGTGGACTTCTGGGGGACGCCGAACACGCACATCGACAAAACCTTGGCCGACGCGACGGAGCTTCAAAACTGGCTGCTGACTCAGCCGGAGACGAAGAACGTCACCGCCTACGCCGGGCAGGGCGCTCTGCGCTTCATACTGACATACACGGCCCAGGACCCGGGGAGCAACTACGGCCATCTGATAGTGGAAGCTCACAGCGACGCGGACTACCAGCCCCTTAAAGCGAAGATTCTGGCTTACGCCGGCGAGAACATGCCCCATATAGCCCCGCAGATTCGCCCTTTCTCAAAGGGCAGCGGGGGCGGGGCCAAAATCGAGGCGCGATTCCTGGGGGATGACCGGGACGTCCTGCGGCGCTTGGGGGAGGAGGCCCTGCGTATCATCAAAGATACTCCCGACGCCGTGTACGTCCGCTTTAAGTGGGGGGAGCGCGGAATGGAGATTCGCCCGCTGCTGGGGGATATCGCGCGCAAGTCCGGACTCAGCCGCGCCAACGTCGCCCAGGCGCTTCAAATGGCCTATTCCGGCGCTACGTCGGGGCTTTACCGCGAGGATGACAAGCTGCTGCCCATAGTGAGCCGCCTGCCGCTCATTGAGCGCGCCAGCCCGGAGGGCATCAGGGAGACCCAGGTGTGGAGCCCCGGCGCGGGCCGTTACATCCCCCTTGGCGAGATGGTGGACGGCATCGAAACAGTCGCGGTCGACCCACTGATCTACCGCCGCAACCGTCAGCGCGAGTTCGCCGTGCTCTGCGACAGCGCTACGGATGAAACGCGGGCGCTGTTCAGCGCCCTGCGCCCCCGGATTGAAGCAATCCCCTTGCCGGAAGGAGTGACGCTCGTGTGGGGCGGGGAACACGAAAGCTCCCGCGACGCAAACGCGGGGCTTATGTCCATGATACCGCTGGTCTGCCTTTTCATCGTGGCCATTCTGGTGATGCTGTTCAACGGATTCCGTCAGCCGGTAATTATCGTGGGCTGCCTTCCGCTCTCTATCATCGGGGTGACCGCGGGTTTCCTCATCTCGGGCAAGGCGTTCGACTTTATGGCTATGCTGGGGTTCATCAGTTTGATGGGAATGATGATTAAAAACGCCATAGTTCTTCTGGATCAGATTGACCTGGAGATAGGGGAGGGCAAGCCGCCCTTCGAGGCGATTTTGAGTTCGGGCGTCAGCCGCGTCCGCCCCGTCATGATGGCGGCGTTCACGACCGTGCTGGGAGTCATCCCCCTGTATAACGACGTCCTGTACGGTTCGCTGGCCGTCCTGATAATCTTCGGCCTGAGCTTCGCCACCCTGCTGACGCTGGTTTTCGTCCCCGTCCTCTGCGCCCTCTGGATGCGGGCATAGGGGGCGTAACTATATAACCGAAGCCGAGCGGGGCTTGCTTATACGCTGCGACGAATGTTAGAATATCTGCCGTTCATTGTGAAAAATGGGGAGACGTGTTTCTCTCTATAATCAGGCGATCTGAGGGGGAGGTGAATTTCAAATGCCCAATAAAAAATCCGCCGAGAGGCGTGTGCGCGTAGGCGAGCGCAATCGCGTCTACAACCGTTTCTGGACAACGCGGTGCAAAAACGCCGTCAAAAAAGTTTTGCAGGCTGTGGACGCCAAGGACAACGAGTTGATAACGTCGTCTTTCGACGTCGCGCAGAGCGTTATTGACAAGGCCGTCGTCAAAGGAGTCATGCACCGTAACACGGCCGCCCGCCGCAAAAAAATGATGGCCAGGCGCATTAAGGCGCTCTTTGTGCCTTCGACAGCTTAGGAAAAGGGAGTTGTTATTGATGAGGTTTTTAGGAAAAAGTTTGTTAGCGGGACTGTTGATTTTGGGAATAGCCGGATGCGCGCTGGCCGACGAGCCGATCAAAATCGGTTACCTTGCCACGCTGACGGGCGAAGGCTCGACTTGGGGCCAGCACGAGCGCGACGCGGCCATGCTGGCCGTCAAGGAAATCAACGAAAAGGGAGGGCTTCTGGGACGCTCTGTGGAGCTGGTGTGCTACGACATCAGAGGCAGGCCGGAGGACGCGGTCAACGCCATGCGCAGGCTGATAACGGACGATAAGGTCGTGGCGGTTGGAGGCAGCAACTTCAGCGGCATACAACTGGCAATCGGGCCTATCGCCGAAAACGCGCAGGTTCCGGTCATTGCCAGCTCGGCCACGAACCCGGCCGTCACCGTGGACCCGGACACCGGTAAAGTGCGTCCCTACATGTTCCGCATAGCTTACACCGATCCGTATCAGGGCATGGTCATAGCGGACTACCTCATAAAGAGGTGCGGCGCGCGGCTGCTGGCGATTCTGGGGGACGTGGGAGACGCGTACTCCGAGGGGCTTACCGAGTTCGTAAGGGCCAGAGCGAATGAGCTTGGCGTGGAGAACAGGTTCTGGGGCTTCAGAAGCGGAGACGTCGAGTTTAAGGCTCAGCTCACCGAGGCGAGAGAGTGGGGCGCCGACGCGGTAGCTCTGACTATGCTTTATAAGGAGATGGGGCTGGTCATCAAACAGGCCGCCGAGCTTGGCTGGAAACCGTTCTTCATGGGCGGGGACGGATACAGCCCAAATATATTCGAGATAGCCGGCGAAGAAAACATGGAGGGAACTTTCTGGCTTTATCCCATGAGCCAGGACGACCCTAAACTCGCCGGGCTTATCGGGAAGTTCGAGAGCGAATACGGGAGAAAACCCACGGAAGTCCTGAACACCGTGTTCGGGTATGACATCCTTCAGATGATCTTCCACGCCATTGAAACCGCCGGCAAAGCCGAAGGCCCCGCCATCCGCGACGCCATAGCGAACACGGAGAACCTTCAGGTGACGCACTTCGTTTGGACTGTGGACAAAGAAACCCAAAACCCGCTGAACAAGCCGGGAGCCATCCTCAAGGCAACAGGCGGAAATGTGGTATATCTCGAAACCTGGGAACCTCAATCCACGTTTTAACCCAAACCGCAAAAATCTGTAAAAGCCCAATGCCCCAAAAGTACCTTTTGGGGCATTGGTTTTGGCTTGGGCCGTGAACATGTGGAGCGATGGCTGACAAAATTAAACTAGCAGTAGCCCTCTTACAGCTTCTGCTAGTCATTTTGGAACTTACCGCGTTCTTCATAGGGTAAAGCCGCTGTACTTCATGAGTAAATGGCGGTGAGTGAGAGATTCGAACTCTCGATAGAGGTTTTAGCCCCTATACTCGCTTAGCAGGCGAGTGCCTTCAGCCTCTCGGCCAACTCACCTTACAAACACAGGTATTATAGCGTTTACTCATTTATTGTCAATAAAATTGCGCTCGCGCTTCCGAATTTTGTTCAGACGCTCCATCAGAACCTCGACAGAAGTGTTGAGCACCAGTTTTTCCGGGAAGCGCGCCTCCTCCAGCATATCCAGGGCGTTGTTGAAGTTTCCTACGTCGAAGCTGATGTGGCAGTCGCTGCCGCATATCACCGGTATGCCCGCCTCGGCGCAAAGTTCCGCTATTTTGACGCAGTTCTCGCGGCTGCCGGGGCGCACGTTGACGGAGTTGTTGTTGATCTCCAGCAGCTTGCCGTACTCCTTCGCCGCCTTGACTACCTCGGGAATGTCTATGGGGAAGTAGGGGTTACCCGGATGCGAGATGGCGTCCACAAAAGGATTCGCCATAGCCCCCACCATGGCGTTCGTGTTGGCGGCCACGCTGCCGACCGGCAGCACTATGTCGTGAAGACCTGCTATGACGAAGTCGAGCCTTTTCAATATCCAATCTTCAAGGTCCAGCTTTCCCTTGTGATCGACGACGTTAACCTCCGAACCCCTCAATATCTTCACGCCGGACATCGAAAGGGGAAACACCGACATGTTCGCAAAGTATATAGGCAGAGGAGCCCCGGCCATCGCGGAGCCGTGCTCGGTGAACGCGATCATCTCCAGCCCTTTCCCGCTCGCGGCCAGCGCCGTCTCCTCGGCTGTGCTGTAGGCGTGGCCGCTCAATACCGTGTGAACGTGCAGGTCAACTACCAGCTTCATAGGTTTTCCACTGCGGAGCGTTCGATGGCAAGCCCTTTTTTATACCGCTCCATGAAAGCGGCAAAGCCGCGCGCGTCCCCGGCATCCGGCTCGACGCGCGAACCGGCGTTGCCGGCGAACACGCGCCGCGCCAAGTACGCCTCCAGCGCCTCGCCGTTTTCACGCTGCCGCGCGTAGGCGGCGAGAAGAGCTATGCCCCATGCCCCGCCCTCCCCGGCGGACTCCATCACTGCTACCGGGACGGAGAGCGCCGCGGCCATGAGCCTTTGCCCGACGCCCTTGGCCTTGAAAAAACCGCCGTGGCCAAACAGGGTGTCGAGGCGGACGTGCTCGCGCTCCGTAAGGATATCCATGCCGATTTTCAGCGTACCCATAGCCGAGAATATCATGGAGCGCATAAAATTAGCCAAGGTGAAACGGCTGCCCGGCGCGCGGACAAGCAAGGGACGCCCGGCCTCAAATCCCGTGATAGGCTCGCCGCCGTAGTAGTTGTACGACAGTATACCCCCGCCGTCGGGCTCGCCTTCCAGCGCCTTGGAGTACATCGCGTCGTAGATCGCGGTTTTTTCAGGCTTCATTCCCAGCGCCTCGGCGAGTTCTCCGAACAGCTTCGCCCACGCGTCAATGTCCGACGTGCAGTTGTTGCAGTGCACCATCGCAACCGGCTTGCCGGAGGGGGTCGTCACCATGTCGATCTCCATGTGCGCCTCCGACAGCGCTTTTTCCAGCACGATCATGGCAAAAACCGACGTGCCGGCCGAAACGTTGCCCGTGCGCTCCGCCACGCTGTTCGTGGCAACCATGCCCGTTCCGGCGTCGCCTTCCGGCGGGCACATTAATATACCCGGCTTCAGTTCCCCGGACGGATCCAGCAGCTTCGCGCCCTCCTCCGTGAGAAAACCGGCTTCGTCCCCCGCGTTCAAAACCTCCGGCAGTATATCCATGAGCTTCCAGCCAAGGTTCAGGTCAGCCGTCATCTCGTCGAACCGCTCTGTCATCCTGGCGTCATAGCGGTTGACCTCGCTGTCGACAGGGAATATACCCGAGGCTTCTCCCACGCCTACGGCTTTCTTTCCGGTAAGCCGCCAATGGACGTAACCTGCCAGCGTCGTCATGAAGGATATCTCCCTGACGTGCGTTTCCTTGTTCAGTATCGCCTGGTACAGGTGCGCGATGTTCCAGCGCTGGGGAATGTTAAATTGGAATTCTTTCGAGAGCAGCCCGGCCGCCTCTTCCGTTATAGTATTGCGCCACGTCCGGAAAGGAACAAGCTGTTTATCGCCGCTATCAAAGACGAGATAACCGTGCATCATGCCGGAAATACCAATCGCGCCGAACGTCGCGGGCGTCACGCCATAACGCTCCCGCGCGTCTTCCTTGAGCGCGCGGAAGCAGTTTTGCAGGCCGTTCCATACGTCTTCGAGGCGGTAAGTCCACACGCCGTCCTCCAGCAGGTTCTCCCACTCATGCCCGCCCGACGCCACAGGGGCGTGGCCGTCGTCGATAAGCACGGCCTTGATACGGGTCGAGCCAAGTTCTATGCCTAGAAAAGTGGAGCCGTCTATTATTGCCTTTTTTACCTGCTCTTTGTCCATGACGCGCGTGACCTACGCGAACGGGTTTTCGTCAGTATACAGCATACCTGCCGGTTGGTTGAAGGCCGTATCCGCGACGCCGAAAAGTTTCATCGCGGAGAAAAGCGTTTTTCCGGCGTGTCCAAAAGCCACTCCCGAGTGGTGAGGGTAGCGCTTCGCCATCAGGACGTGCCTGTAGAACCTGCCCATCTCAGGAATGGCGAAGATTCCGATGCCGCCGAAGGATTTCGGGTCGATGTCCAGCACTTCGCCCTCCGCGATGTAGCTTCTCAACTGCGCGCAGGCCGTGGACTGAAGGCGGAAAAGCGTCACCTTGCCGCTCTTTATGACCCCCTCTAGGGTTCCTCTGGTGATGTCCGGCTCGCCGCCCGATTCCAGCAGGCGATTCATGATGAGCTGGTACTTTATCTCCGGCGACGCCAAGTGACAGGCCGGCGTGTTGCCGCAGTGGAAACCCATGAACAGGTCGGTGTTTTTGTACGAGCCAACCTGTTTTTTATTGGCCGCGACCATGTTGTCCGGCACAGTGTTGTTGATGTCGAGCAGGGTTGGGGGCTGTTTGGTTGCCAGGGTGATTATGTACTCGGTCAAAGCCCCGTATATGTCCGTCTCGCAGGAAACGGGAATTCCTCTGGACGCGAACCTGGAGTTCACGTAGCAGGGCACGAAGCCGAACTGCGTCTGGAACGCCGGCCAGCATTTGTTGGCGAATACGTAATAGTCGCTCGCGCCCTTGTTTTTCTCGGCCCAGTCCATGAGGGCCAGCTCGTATTGAGCCAGTCTGCCGAGGACGCCGGGGTGCTTGTTGCCCGCGCCCAGCTCCTTCTCCATGTCCTTTATGATGTCAGACGTGCGCGGGTCGTTTTTCCGTTCATTGAAAAACGCGAACAGGTCGAGTTCCGAGTTTTCCTGAATCTCCACTCCCAGGTCGTAAAGAGGCTTTATGGGAGCGTTGCAGGCCAGGAAATCGAAGGGTCTGGGGCCGAAGGAGAATACCTTGAGGTTCTTTACGCCGATGAATACTCTGGCCACCGGCTCGAACTCCGCTATCATCTTCGCCACCCCGTCCGGCGTCGCCACGGGGTACTCGGGGATGTACGCGCGAAGCCCGCGAAGCCCGATATTGTACGAGGCGTTCAACATGCCGCAGTACGCGTCGCCGCGCCCGTTGATGAGGTTGTCGCCGCACTCCTCCGCGGCGGCCACGAACATGACCGGGCTGCTGGAGCCGAATTTCTGGGCGAGGAGCGTCTCAGGGCCCTCGGGGCCGAAATTGCCAAGGTATACGACCAGCGCGTTCGCCTTTGCCGCTTTCAGTTCTTCAAGCGCTTTCAGAACGTCGAGTTCGTTTTCGACGATAGTATCCGCCGCGAATACGTCGGAGTCCAGCCCTCCCAGCTTCTTAACCTCTCCCATCACCGCGTCGCGGCGCTTCCGGCTGAGTTCCACGGGGAAACAATCCCTTGAAACGGCCACGATACCTATTTTCACCTTTGGAATATTAATCACTGCCACCACTCCTCTTTTATGTTTTTAGTATCAGTGTTCCTTCAAAATCTTTTTGTTCCTGTCCGCCACGTACACTATAAACCGCTGCAGCGCGATGAACAGCAGCAGCAGCACCCCCACCGCGATTTTCGTCCACCAGGAGGACAACTTCCCGTTGAACGAAATATATTTTAATATGACGCCGTGGATCATTATCCCAAAAAGCGACCCTATCGGATACCCCACGCCGCCGCTGAGCAGGGAGCCCCCGATGACGACGGACGATATGACGTCCAGCTCCATGCCGTACAGGTGTCTGCCGTAGCCGGAAAACGTGTAAAAAGCGAAGAGTACGCCCGCGAGAGCCGAACAGAACCCGTTGAACGCGTAAACCCCTATCTGAATACGCGAGGTGGGCAACCCCATGAGCATGGCGGATTGTCGGTTGCCCCCGAAGGCGTAGACGCCGCGCCCGAATTTCGTGTACTGCATGATGACGATACCGGTAACCAGGACAACGGCGAAAATAATCACGCTGATGTTGATGTGGGCCGGCGGCCTCTGGACCAGCCGTATACGCCACCTGCCGAGGGTGCGCAGAAGCGGGTCGTTGATCGTGATTGACTGAATACTGATAAGGAAGCACAGCCCCCGGGCCAGGAACATCCCTATGAGAGTCGCGATGAAGGGCGGCACTTTGAGCTTGTCAATCAAAACGCCCATCATGAAACCCATGAAAGTGCCGAGCGCGAGCACAAGCCCCAGGACAAGCCTGGAGTCCATGTTGAGCTCCGCCGTGCACCAGGCTATAAGCATCGTGGACAGGGCCGCCACCGACCCCACCGACAAGTCGATGCCTCCCGATATGATGACGAAGGTCATGCCGACGGCCGATACACCCAGGTACGCGTTGTCCGTGAAAATACTGGTGAAATTGCGCAATGTAAGGAATCCCCTGTCTCCGTAGAGCATACCGCCTATCGCGTAGGACGCGATGAACAGGAACATTGCCGCCAGCGCCGGGATGTATTTTATGTCTATCGAAAAACGGCTTTTTTTCGTTTTCTTCACTTCTTTCATTTCTTTCACTACGCCCCCTCACCCGCCCTTCTTCCGAACGGCAGGCAAGCGCGGACGCGCCCGCGAAAATTTTGGAACAGCGGCGACTGAATCAGGACCACCATAACCACCGCCGCGGCTTTGACGACAAGGGCGCTTTCCGGCGCGACGTCGAACGCGTAAATGGACTTGGTCAGGGCCATGATGATCAGCGCGCCGATCACAGTGCCCCCCAGGTAGATTCTCCCGCCCATCATCGACGTCCCCCCGAGGACAACCGCCAGTATGGCGTCGAGTTCAAAATTGAGCCCGGCGTTGGTGGCGTCCGCGCACATGATGTTCGAGGCGTAGATCAGCCCGGCGACGCCGGCGCAAAACCCCGAAATCATGTACACAGTCATGATAACCAGCGTGGCGTTGATACCGGAGTAGCGGGCGGCCGAGGCGTTGATACCCACGGCTTCGACGAAAAGGCCGAAAGCCGTCTTGCGCACGAGAAACCAGACGAGCAAAAAGACCCCCGCCGCTATGAACACCGGAACGGGAAACATGAGGAACCACCCCTGCCCGATGACGGAGAAGGGCGGATAGCCGGTGGTCAGGTTGCGCGCCCCCGTGATGAGCTGGGCTATTCCGCGCCCGGCCGTCATAAGGATGAGCGTTGCGACAATCGGCTGGATACCGATCTTAGCCACCAGAAAGCCGTTCCACAGGCCGCACAGGCTCGCCACGGCCAGAGTGGCGAGGATTACGATGATGAACGGAGTCTCGGTCTCGGGGTTCAAAATCGTGGATTTTCCCCGTATGAGGGACACGGCGACGGCGCCGGAAAGCGCGAGCAGCGCGCCGCACGAAAGGTCGGTCCCGCCCGTGGCTATGACCAGCGTCATTCCAATGCCGAGGATCATTATCGGGACGGCCCGGTTCAAAATGTCTATAAGCTGCCCGAAAAAGTGCCCTTCCACTATGGTGATGGTTAAAAAGCCCGGGTTCAGAAAGACGTTGAAAAGCAGTATGCCGAAAAGGGCGACAAGCGGCGGAAACGTTTTTGACGACGTTATTTTTCTCACGTTCTTCATGAAGCGTCACCTCCGGCAATGGCCCTCAGTATCGCGTCCTGGTTCAGGTCTTTTTCTGCGATTTCGCCGGTTTTCGCGCGATCTCTCATGATGATCACCTTGTTGGACATTCTGACGACCTCGTCCAGCTCCGAGGAGATGAAGGCTATCGCCATTCCCTGCCGGCACAGGTCGAGGGTCAGCTTCATAATCTCCGCCTTCGCCCCCACGTCGATGCCGCGCGTGGGCTCGTCCAGCAGCATGACCTCCGGCTCGGTCGCCAGCCACCTGGCCAGGATCAGCTTCTGCTGATTGCCGCCCGAAAGCTCGCCGGCCTTCTTCTCCGAGTCCGGCGTGGCTATCCCCAGCAGCTCAATATATTTGCCTGCCATCTCGTTCTGCTGTTTCTTTTTTATGTACTTGAAGAGGCCGTACCTGGCCTGCAATGCCAGGATGATGTTTTCGCGGATGGACAGTTCGCCGATTATGCCGTCGCGCTTGCGGTCTTCGGGGCACAGGGCGATTCTGCGCCTTATGGCTTCCGCCGGCGAGGCGAGCCTGACAGCCGTGCCTTTCAGCCTGACTGTGCCGGAACTGTTGTGCTCCAGGCCGAACATCACGTTGGCCGCTTCGGTTCTGCCGGAACCCAGCAATCCGGCGAATCCTACGACCTCGCTCCGCCGCAGTTCCAGGCTGACGTTCTCGATAGAGTGACGCGCCGACACCTCCTCAAGAGATATTACGACCTCGTTGTCCCCTCCGGACTCCACGCGCGAAACACTGGTAAGCTCGTCGTAGTCCTTTCCGACCATTTTGGTTACCAGCGCTATTTTGGAAAGACCTTTGGCCTTATATTCGCCGACGAGTTCCCCGTTTCGCAAAACCGTTATCCTGTCGGAAATTTCATACACCTGATCCAGAAAATGCGTGATGAATATTATCCCCATTCCCTCGCTCTTAAGGCGGCGGACGATCTCGAAAAGTTTTCCGACCTCCGTTTTATCCAGCGAGGACGTGGGCTCGTCCAGGATCAAAACCTGGGCGGACACGTTGATGGCGCGGGCTATGGCTATCATCTGCTGAATGGCTATGGAATAGGAATCAAGAGAGCGCCTGACGTCTATGTGTATGTCGAAGCGCGAAAGTATCTCCCCGGCGCTTTTCTCCATTGCTTTCCACCTGACGAACGGCCCTTTCATGGGCTCCCTTCCGACGAAGATGTTCTCCGCCACCGACAGGTTGGGACAGAGGTTGACCTCCTGATAGACGCTGCTGATGCCCAGCCGCGCCGCGTGCTGCGGAGACGTCGGGCGTATGCTCTGCCCCTGGAAATAAATGTCCCCTCCGTCAATGCCGTAAACTCCGGTCAGGCATTTTATCAAAGTGGACTTTCCGGCGCCGTTTTCGCCCATTAAGGAGTGAACCTCGCCTTTTCTGAGGGTGAAGTCCACTTTTTTCAGCGCGTGAACGCCGGGAAAACTTTTTTCTATCTTGGAGGCTTGAAGCAGAGCTGCCGGATCTTCCATCTCCGTCCCCCTTCGGCTCGATATATGGAGAGGGGGAACGAAAAATCGTTCCCCCTACGGGCAGAGTTTCTTAAAACTGCCTGCCGTCCACTACTCTCCTGGTAACTTCCTGACTGTAAACGTACTCGATGGAGTAGGTGATCTTCGGCAGTTCCTTTCCCGCCATAATGGCCTGAACCGCCTCGACGAACTGAGGCCCAAGAAGCGGAGAACACTCGACCGTGACGTTCATCTCTCCGGCCAGCATTGCCTCGAAAGCGCCCTTGACGGCATCTACTCCAATGACGATGACGTCCTCCGCCGGTTTCAGGCCCGCTTCTTTGATGGCCTGAATCGCGCCGAGGGCCATGTCGTCGTTATGCGCGTAAAGAACGTCTATCCTCTCGCCTCTTTTAAGAAAAGACTCCATGACGGTCTTTCCCAGGTCGCGGGTGAAATCTCCCGTCTGGGACTGGGTGATTCTCAGGTTGGGATAATCCTTGATTACTTCCTCGAAACCCTTCTTACGGTCGATGGCGGGGCCGCTGCCGACCGTGCCCTGCAATTCGACGATGTTGATCTCGTCCCTGCCCCTTCCGGTTTTCTGCATATACTCGACAAGCCATCTGCCGGCTTTCCTGCCCTCTTCGAGGAAGTCGGAGCCTATCCACGTGACGAAGTAATTATCGCCCGCTATGTCGGTGGTCCTGTCGAGGAGGATAAGGGGAATTCCGGCCTCGTTGATCTCCGCGATAACCTCGTCCCATCCTGATTCCACCACGGGAGAGAAGCCGATGACGTCGACGCCCTGCGTGATGAAGTCCCTGAGCGCCTTGATCTGATTTTCCTGTCTCTGCTGGCCGTCCACGAAACGCAAGTCGAATCCGGCCTCTTCACAGGCCGTCCTGATGGAGTTTGTGTTGGCGACGCGCCAGTCAGACTCGGCGCCTATCTGCGCAAACCCGACCACTATCTTCCTGTCCGCCGCAAATGCAACGGAACACGCTGAAACAAGAACCGCCGCTAAAACAAAAACCAACAACGCCTTCAGTTTCATTTCTTTACCCTCCTGGGGGAATCGTCCCCTCCAAAATGAACTGCTTAAGTAAAGATATCACAAAAAAGCGATAATAGGCAGTAGGTTTTCTCCAGAAACAACCTAACCCTCGTTCAGTTGGCGCTCGCGCTCCACCACCACAGCGAGCACTTCGGCGTAGCGCTTTTCGTCAAGCTCGTACAGTTTGATGAAATAGATAGTGACAGCTAAGATGACGGCCGGCATCACCGACATAAGCAGAAGGATACCGTTCAGCGCCTCGGGTGATTGCCGCGCGGCATTGGGTACGTAACGGAAATACTCCAGGCAAAAACCCAGCACGATGCCGCCCAGCGCCATCCCGATTTTGAAGAAGAAGCTGATCATAGCGTAAACCAGGCCGCTGAGGCGTTTACCCGATTTATATTCGCCGTACACGATCAATTCCGGAACCAAAGCCCAGATATAACCGGACGAGACACACGCCGCCGCCGCCGCCAGGAGACGTACGGCAAAGACAAGGGCGACATTTTCAGGAGGAAGATAGTAAATCGACAGGATAGTGATCATGTAAAACACCGTGGTCAAATAAAGCAGGGGTTTTTTGCCGAGTTTGAGCGCCAGCCAGGGGAGAAAAGGCATAATGAAAAAGGCGGGCAGGTTGCCCAGCAGCATAAACCACCTCAGCAGATCGGGACGGCCCATATTATAGGTGACGTAATAGCTGCTGGCTCCGCCGATAATGGTAATAATGCCGAAGTTACACAAAAAGAGCGCGCACATAACCACGAGCGGGCGGTTGTCCTTGAAAAGAGTCAGTATATCCGTAAACGCGGCCTTTCCGGCGTTTTTGGGAAGGGTTATGCGTTCGCGGGTGGTTTTGTATGTGACATAGAGCAAAACCCCTCCCAAAACGGCCAGCACAAGCATGGTAAGCTGATAGCTTTGCGCGGGCGTATAGCGGGCCGCAAAAAACTGATTTAAGGTTGGCACAAAAAAGGCGACGGCAACACTGGAGAGATTGGCAAAAAACATACGCACCGAGGTAATGGAGGTCAGTTCGCCGGTATCGCGCGCCATAGCCGACGTGAGGGAGCCGTAGGGGATAGAGATCATCGTGAACACTACCATCAGAAAATTGTAAGTAAAAAAAGCGTATATGACCTTTCCCGTATAAGACAGGCTTGGGGTGCTGAAAACCACAAAAATAGCCAAAATGAAGGGGAAAATCCCCCATTTGATATAGGGTCTGAACTTACCGTCCTTAAACTGGTTTTTGTCTACAATCGCGCCCATCATGGGATCCGTTACAGCGCCGATAAAGCGCGAGACAAAAAAGATAACCCCCGCCGCCCCCGCCGAAATGCCGAAAGTATCGGTATAAAAAATGGTTAAATACATGTATACCGATGAAAAAACAATGTTGCAGGCCATATCGCCTAAGCCATAGCCCACCTTTTCCCCCAAACTGACCGGCATGTCCTTATCCCGCAATATTTAATGACACCTCCATAAGATAATAATTCATATTATCACGTTATCGCCGCGGCTTCACGAACGCTTCGGGGAAACAGGCGCGCAGCCTGTCCATAATTTCATCGAAGTCCAGAGGCTTTCCGATATGGGCGTTCATGCCGGTCTCTAAACACTTTTCAACGTCCTCGCGGAATACGTTCGCGGTCATGGCAAGAATGGGGACGGTTTTTGCCTTTGGAATATCCATTTCCCTGATGTGGCGC
>WRKN01000013.1 GCA_009778055.1 Synergistaceae bacterium | reverse complement strand
GTAGCTCAGTTTTACAGCGTTCTTTTTGAATTCCTCGTCGTATTTACGACGATTGGACCTAAAGTTTTGCGTAGATACAGACATTCCTAAGGTATCCTCCCTCTTTTAGAGACTACCTTAACTTTCTGTACGCTATTGTAGCGTAGACCCAAATTGCCGCCCTCACATTTCCGATACGTTTGGCATGAAAGGCGTACGTATTATCTTGACATTGACATGCCGGTTTTGGTATTATCCCCTTTGTGTTTTGAGCACGGAGGCGTTTTTGTGCCTTTGAACGGGTCTGTTGTGTCCGAAAGAGAGTTATAAGTTTTTTGTAGGTTATATCAGCTTTATTTCAGCTAAGGAGGTAGTTCTGTGCCGACAATCAATCAGCTTGTTCGTCATGGGCGTACGGAGAAGCGCGTCAAAAGCGACTCCCCGGCGTTACAGGGAAATCCCGCTAGAAGAGGGGTATGCACGAGAGTGTATACCGTCACCCCTAAAAAGCCGAATTCGGCTTTGAGGAAGGTTGCGCGCGTGCGCCTGACGAACGGGATAGAAGTGACATCTTATATTCCGGGAATCGGGCATAATTTGCAGGAACACTCCGTTGTATTGGTGCGCGGAGGGCGTGTGAAAGACCTTCCCGGCGTTCGTTATCACATCGTGCGTGGAACGCTTGACTGCGGCGGTGTGGAAAACAGGAAGCGCAGCCGCTCGAAGTACGGCGCTCGCAGGCCGAAGAAGAGCTGAGGGGGAGACGGTCATGCCTCGTAAAGGACATGTAAGAAAGCGGGAAGTTGTGCCGGATACGCGTTTTGGTAATCCTACGGTGGCCAAATTTATCGCCAGCATTATGAAAGGCGGCAAGAAGAGCACAGCCGAGAGGATACTGTACGACGCCCTTGACAAAGCTGCGGAGAAACTCGGCGCTGAACCGTTCGAGGTGTTCGAGAAGGCTATGGGTAACGTAGCCCCTCAAATTGAAGTTCGTCCGCGGCGGGTGGGCGGCGCGACGTATCAGGTTCCGGTGGAAGTTACTTCGGAAAGAGGACAGCTTCTCTCGATTCGCTGGATACTTTCCTACGCCAGGGGCAAAAAAGGTATGCCTATGTCGGAGCGTTTGATGCGCGAGCTTATCGACGCCTACAAAAACGAGGGCAGCTCCATCAAAAAACGGGAAGATACGCATAAAATGGCGGAAGCCAACCGGGCGTTCGCCCATTACAGATGGTAGCCCGGAGTTAAATAGTTTAGAGGTGCTGTTTCTTGGATATTACAAAACTTAGGAACATAGGTATAGCCGCTCATATCGACGCCGGTAAAACCACGACCAGCGAGCGCGTTCTCTATTACACCGGACGCAACTACAAGGTGGGAGAGGTGCATGAGGGCGCGGCCACAATGGACTGGATGGAGCAGGAGAGGGAACGCGGCATAACGATTACCTCCGCTGCCACAACGTGTGAATGGAAGGGGTATACAATTAACTTGATTGATACGCCCGGCCACGTGGATTTTACTGTGGAGGTGGAGCGTTCGCTTCGCGTTCTTGACGGGGCTGTGTCGGTCTTCTGCGCCGTGGGAGGAGTCGAGCCTCAATCGGAAACCGTATGGCGTCAGGCGGACAGGCATCACGTTCCGCGGGTGGCGTTTGTAAACAAAATGGATCGGATAGGCGCTGATTTCGACGCGGTTGTTGCCGCTATGAAAGAGAAGCTGGGCGCAAACGCCATTCCTGTTCAGATACCTATTGGGGCTGAAGAGGATTTTGCGGGAGTGGTGGATCTGATCGAGCAAAAAGCGGTGCTTTTCAGCGGCGAACTTGGCCGGGCGCCCAGCGCTGCTCCTATTCCTCCCGACATGGCGGACGCGGCAAAGGCGGGGCGCAGTTTCATTTTAGAGTCTATATCGGATTTCAGCGATGAAGTAATGGCCCTGTACCTTGACGGCAAGGAAGTGGAAAACGAGCTTATCCGCTCGGTTCTCCGCGAGGCCACGATAAATCTGAAAGCCGTTCCGGTCATTTGCGGGTCCGCTTTTAAGAACAAAGGCGTGGAACTTTTGTTGGACGCGGTGGTGGAATACCTGCCATGCCCCACTGATTTGCCGGCGATAAAGGGGGTTCTCCCCAGCGACCCGGAAATAACGGTCGAGCGTCACAGCGATCCTAAGGAACCGTTTACGGCGCTGGCGTTCAAGATAGCGGCGGATTCGTTCCTTGGCAAATTGGTATTTTTGCGCGTTTACTCCGGCAGCCTGGATAAGGGCAGCTCCATATACAACGCCAGTTCCGGGCATAAAGAGCGCATAGGCCGCATTATGCGTATGCACTCCAACAAGCGCGAGGACATAGACTCGATGAACGCCGGGATGATAGTGGCGGTTCCGAGCCTCAAATACACCAAAACCGGCGATACTCTCTGCGCCGAAAATTCTCCTATAGTGCTTGAAAGCCTGGAGTTTCCGGAGTCGGTAATATCTCTTTCCGTGGAACCCGCCACGCAAGCCGACAAGATGAAACTTTCCAAAGGGCTGTCCACGCTGGCGGAGGAGGATCCGACGTTCCGTATCCGCACCGACGAGGAGAGCGGGCAGACCATCATCTCCGGCATGGGCGAGCTTCATCTGGAGATAATCGTGGATCGCCTGAAAAGGGAATTTGGCGTTGACGTCAAGGTGGGGCGGCCTCAGGTGGCTTATCGTGAGGCCATTCAGAAAACGTCCTCCGCGGAGGGTAAGTACATTCGGCAGTCGGGCGGCAGAGGGCAGTACGGTCACGTCGTCCTGGAACTCGAACCCCTTCCCGAGGGTAAGGGATACGAATTCGAGGACAAAACGGTTGGCGGCGTAATACCTAAGGAATACGTCGCGTCGGTTCAGAAGGGATTGGAGGAAGCCCATCAAAGCGGGATCCTTGGCGGATACCCGGTGATAGGGATCAAGGTAATGCTTGTGGACGGAAGCTGCCATGAAGTGGACAGCTCCGACATGGCGTTCAAGATTGCGGCGTCTTTGGGCTTCAAGGAAGCCATGAAAAAGGCCGGGCCTGTTCTCATGGAGCCTATAATGTCCGTGGAGGTTGTTACGCCGGAGGACTACGTCGGAGACGTCATAGGCGACTTGTCGTCCCGCAGGGGGCGCATTGAAGGTATGGACGTAAGGGCCAACGCGCGGGTGATCAAGTCTTTTGTGCCGTTGTCCAGCATGTTCGGCTACGCGACTGACCTCAGGAGCAAGACATCGGGACGGGCAAATTACACGATGCAGTTCGACCACTACGAGCCGGCTCCGGCTGATGTGGCGGAGAAAGTTTTGAAAGGTTAATCAATTATTTTCAGGAGGGATCAGCAGTTATGGCAAAGGAAAAGTTTGACCGCAACAAACCGCATTTGAACATCGGAACGATAGGGCATATCGACCACGGTAAGACGACGCTCACGGCGGCGATTACAAAGTGTCTGTCCACGCAGAAACTGGCGGACTTCACGGCTTACGACATGATCGACAAAGCCCCCGAAGAGCGCGAGCGCGGCATAACCATCAACATCTCCCACGTGGAGTATCAGACCGATAATCGTCACTACGCCCACATTGACTGCCCCGGGCACGCGGACTACATCAAGAACATGATAACGGGCGCGGCCCAGATGGACGGGGCCATTCTCGTCGTCAGCGCCGCCGACGGCCCCATGCCCCAGACGCGCGAGCACGTGCTGCTTGCCCGTCAGGTCAACGTTCCGGCTCTTGTGGTGTTCATGAACAAGACGGATCAGGTGGACGATCCTGAGCTTCTCGACCTCGTCGAGATGGAGATCAGGGAGCTTTTGAGCAAGTACGAGTTCCCCGGCGACGACGTTCCGATAGTTCGCGGTTCGGCGCTGGAAATAATGGAAAAAGGCAAGGGGACGAAAGATGACCCTGTCTCCAAGCCGGTGTGGGATCTTATGGATGCGTGCGACAGCTTTATACCGGAGCCCGAGCGCGAAAAGGACAAGCCGTTCCTGATGCCTGTTGAGGACGTGTTCACGATTACGGGGCGCGGCACGGTTGTGACGGGCAGGGTCGAGCGCGGCGTAATCAAGCCGGGCGACGAAGTGGCGATCGTCGGCATGAAGGCGGACGTAAAGAAAACCGTCGCGACGTCCCTTGAGATGTTCCGCAAAATACTGGACTTCTCGGAAGCCGGAGATAACGTCGGCATACTGCTCAGAGGCGTGGACAAGGACGAGGTCGAGCGCGGCCAGGTGCTTGCGAAGCCGAATACCGTGACGCCGCACACGAAGTTCAAGGCCGAGGTGTACGTACTGAAGAAGGAAGAGGGCGGACGTCATACGCCGTTCTTCGCCGGGTACAAGCCGCAGTTCTACTTCCGCACCACGGACGTGACGGGCGGAATAAAACTCCCTGATGGAGTGGAGATGGTTATGCCCGGGGACAACGCCAACTTCGAGGTGGACCTGATAGTGCCGATAGCGATGGAAGAGGGGCTGAGGTTTGCGGTGCGCGAGGGCGGACATACGGTCGGCGCGGGCGTTGTAACCCAGATTTTGAAATAATGGCTAAAAATATACGTATCCGCTTGAAAGCGTTCGATCACAGAGTTCTGGACGCCTCCGCGTCTCAAATCGCGGAGACGGCTGAAAGAAGCGGCGCTGTCGTATCGGGTCCCATTCCTCTACCCACGGAGATCAGCAAGGTAACTATATTGAAGTCTCCGCATAAGGACAAGGACGCGAGAGAGCAGTTTGAAATGAGAACGCACAAGCGGTTGATCGACATCATAAACCCCACGCAAAAAACGACGGACGCTTTGATGCAGCTTAATCTGCCCTCCGGGGTGGATATTCAGATCAAGGTATAGGCCGTAAAGGAGAGAAAAAGATGGGTATAGGAATATTGGGGAAAAAGGTCGGCATGACCCAGGTTTTTAACGAACAAGGACAGGCGGTGGCCGTAACGGCCATCGTGGCTGGCCCGTGCCCTGTGATTGCCATCCGCACCCCCGAACAGAACGGATACTCCGCCGTTCTTCTCGGCTATGGCGCGATGAAGCCGCGCAAGCTGTCCAAACCCCTTAAGGGCCTTTTCGACAAGATCAAGGCCGAGCCCAAGCGTACGCTCCGGGAGTTCAGGCTGGACAAGACGGAAGGCTACGAAATAGGGCAGGAAATCAGGGTGGATTTGTTTGAGCCCGGC
The DNA here is from genome assembly GCA_009778055.1 of Synergistaceae bacterium. Classification (GTDB taxonomy): domain Bacteria; phylum Synergistota; class Synergistia; order Synergistales; family Aminobacteriaceae; genus WRKN01. Next base: position 16,951 of record WRKN01000013.1, on the reverse strand, counting down.
GAGAAAATCAATGTCAGCGGAGTCAGCAAAGGGAAGGGATTTGCCGGAGTCATGAAAAGATACCATTTCGGCGGGCAGCAGTCCACCCACGGAACTTCCGTCATGCACCGCCACGGCGGTTCAAGCGGGGCTATTTCCTACCCCGGGCGCGTATTTCCGGGGAAACGTATGCCCGGACACATGGGAAGTGAAAAAGTGACGGTCAAGAACCTTACCGTCGTGGCCGTGGACGTGGAAAACAACCTTCTTCTCGTCAAAGGCGCGGTGCCGGGCGCCAAAAACGGCCTGGTCACCATTTACAAGAAGCTGTGACGAGCCGGCGAAGGAGCGAACAATCATGCCTAGAGTCAATGTAGTGGATTTTAAAGGACGCGCCCTGGAGGAGCTTGCTTTATCCGAGGAAGTATTTGGAGCGCCGGTACACGTGCCGGCCATGCATCAGGTTGTCGTGGCGCACCTTGCCAACGTGAGGCAGGGCACGCACTCCGCGAAGACGCGGGGCGAAGTCGCCGGCGGCGGCAGGAAGCCGTGGAAACAAAAACGCACGGGACGTGCCAGACACGGGAGCAGGCGTTCGCCCATATGGGTGCACGGCGGCGTGGCTCATGGCCCCAAACCCCGTGACTACAGCCAGAAGGTCAACAAGAAAGTCCGCCGCCTGGCGATGTTGAGCGCGCTCTCTATGAAGGTCAGAAATCAGGAGCTTACCGTCGTGAAAAGTTTCGGGTTGGACAAGCCGTCTACGAAGGCCGCGAAGGGTTTCATGGACGCCATTCAAGCCCAGAAGGCTTTGGTCGTGTTTCATGCCGGCGGGGACAACGTAGTCAGGTCGGTGCGCAACATCCCGGGGGCAAAGGTTATTAACGTCGCCAGCATAAACGTATATGACCTTCTCAATTCAAAAACACTGGTCGTGACTCCTGAAGTGGTCGCGCGCCTGGAGGAGGTATACGCAGGATGAATCTGGTTCCCCACGACATAATAATAAGGCCGATAATAACGGAAAAAAGCAGTTCGCTTGTGGAGTTGAACAAGTATACGTTTGAAGTGCACAGGAGCGCCAACAAGATACAAATTCGTCAGGCCGTCGAGCAGATATTCAAAGTGAAAGTGTTGAGCGTAAACACGATAAACGTTCCCTCAAAGCCAAAACGTATGGGAGCTTTTACGGGTAAAACACGTTCCTGGAAGAAAGCCGTTGTGGCTTTGCCGCAGGGACAGCGCATTGAATTCTTCGAAGGCGTCAGCATTTAGGAAGAGGTAACCGAACATGTCGATTAAACCGTTTAAGCCTTATACCCCCGGCCGCAGGCAGATGACCGTTCAGGGCCGCGAGGACGTAACTACCGACAAGCCGGAGCGCTCTCTCACGGCTCCGTTGCGCAAAAGCGGCGGACGCAACAATACAGGGCGCATTACGATGCGTCATATTGGCGGAGGCCATAGAAGGAGCTACCGCATCATTGATTTTAAGCGCGACAAAACGGGTATCCCGGGAAAAGTCGCCACGGTGGAGTACGATCCCAACCGTAACGCGCGTATTGCTCTCATCAATTACGCCGATGGGGAGAAGCGTTACATTATTTTCCCGAAGGGGCTCAAGGTCGGGGACACGATACTTTCGGGTCCGGAGGCCGATATTGTGCCGGGTAACGCTTTGAAACTGAAAGATATGCCGGTGGGTTCCGTCGTTCACAACATAGAGTTGGAGCCCGGCCGGGGGGCCAAATTGGTTCGTTCGGCGGGGATGTCCGCTCAGCTCATGGCTAAGGAAGGCAAATACGCCTACGTCCGTATGCCCAGCGGCGAACTTCGCCTGATACTGCTGGAGTGTATGGCAACCGTCGGGCAGGTTGGCAACGAAGATTACGAGAACATCTCTCTTGGGAAAGCGGGGAAAACGAGATACCACGGACGCCGTCCCACGGTGCGCGGTATGGTTATGAACCCTGTGGACCACCCGATGGGAGGCGGAGAGGGAAAAAGCAAAGGTAAAAAGCATCCCGTTTCTCCTTGGGGCACGCCTGCCAAAGGGTACAGGACGCGCAAGAAGAAACCCTCCGACAGGCTGATCGTACGCCGCCGCCACGAGAAATAGATGTGAAGGGAGACAGCTAGAAAATGGCTCGTTCCGCTAAAAAAGGACCCTACATAGAGCAGCGCCTCTTGTCGAGGGTCGAGGAAATGAATACATCAGGCTCCAAAAAAGTGTTGAAAACCTGGTCGCGCCGTTCCACCGTAGTCCCGCAGATGATTGGGCACACGATAGCCGTCCATAACGGGCGGATGCACCTCCCGGTTTACATAAGCGAGAACATGGTGGGGCATAAGCTGGGAGAGTTCGCCCAGACCAGAAAGTTCGGACACCACGCGGGGCAGGAACGCTCCACCAAAGGCAAGTAGGAGGAGCGAAAGATGGAGGTCAATAAACTTCAGGCGAAAGCCAAAGTTCGTCAGGTGAGGATTTCTCCCACCAAGGTTCGCCAGGTTCTTACCCTTATCAGAGGGAAAAAAGCCGAGGATGCCATGACTATACTGCGTTTCAGCCCTCAAAAGGCCGCGCGCGTAGTCTTCAAGGTCTTGCAGAGCGCCATAGCCAACGCCGAGCATAATTACGGGATGGACACCGATAGATTGCGCGTGCTTACCGCCTATGCCGATCAAGGACCTACAATGAAGCGTTTTCGCCCCGTTTCTATGGGGAGGGCGCATCCGTACGTGCATCGTACATCACATGTGACCGTTACGGTTGCGGAAGGTTAGGAGGGATTTGTTTCGTGGGGCAGAAAGTTCATCCGGTCGGTTACCGGCTGGGAGTCACGACGGAGTGGGAGTCCAAGTGGTACGCTAATCCTAAGGATTACGCTCCCAAATTGCACGAAGACATAAAACTTCGTCAATGGATTATGAAGAAATGGGACGGCGCCGGTATCTCGCGTATAGAGATTGAGCGCGTCGGCCATGTGGTTCGGTTCACAATCTGGACCGCGCGCCCGGGAGTGCTTATCGGTCGGGGCGGCACCGAGATTCAGGTTATAAAGGACGAACTTCAAAAACTCACCGGCGCTAAGGTCATGATCAACGTTCAGGAGATCAAAAACCCGGACGTTGTGGCCCAGCTTGTGGCGGAGAGCGTGGCCGCGTCTTTGGAGCGCCGCGTGTCGTTCCGCCGCGCTATGAAACAGGCCATCTTCCGTGCCACCAAGGCCGGGGCGAAAGGTATCAAAGCCCAGGTGGCCGGGCGTTTGGGAGGCGCGGAAATAGCCCGTACCGAATGGTACAACGAAGGGCGTCTGCCGCTTTCGACCATACGCGCGGATATAGATTACGGTTTCGCGGAGGCAATAACAATGTACGGAGTCATCGGCTGTAAGATATGGATATACCGGGATCGCGAGAACGAGCGTCCGGTGCAGCAGCGTTCGAGAAAAGACAAAAGATCGGGACAAGGGGGGTAAGTGAGTCATGCTTATGCCCAGCAGAGTCAAGTACAGGAAATCACATCGCAGCCCGCTTCGCGGAATAGCGAAAGGCGGAGTTACGGTAGCTTTCGGCGACTGGGGGCTTCAGGCGCAGGAAAACGCCTGGGTGACCGCCAGGCAGATAGAGGCTACTCGTGTGGCCATTTCGAGAAAAATGAAAAAGGGCGGGAAGATCTGGATTCGTATTTTCCCGGATCGCCCTTACACGAAAAAACCTCTCGAAACGCGAATGGGTAAGGGAAAAAGCGCCCCGGAGTTCTGGGTGGCGGCGGTTAAGCGCGGCCGCGTAATGTTCGAGGTGGCCGGGGTTACCAAAGATGTTGTGGAGCAGGCTTTTCGTACCGCTTCCCACAAACTGCCCATCAAGGTGAAGATTGTGGCAAGAGAAGGTATAGGCGGTGAACAGTAATGGACGCGACTAAACTTCGGGAGCTTGGTTTGGACGAGCTTCGGGAAAAGCACCTCCAATACAAAGAAGAGCTTTTTAATCTCAGGTTTCAGAACGTCACCGGACAGCTCAAGAACACGAGCCGTATCAAAGATGTTCGTAAGACAATAGCCAGAGTGCTGACCATTGTGAGCGAGAAAACGCGGGCAATGGAAAACTCGGCCGGCAGGAGGTAGAGCTATCCATGGTGGCAGCAATGGAAGCCGCGGGGGAAGTAAAGGAAGTTCAGTTTTCCCGCAGGAAAGTGCGCGTAGGTACGGTAGTCAGCAACAAAATGGACAAGACTGTGGTGGTCAAGGTCACGCGTCACGCGGAGCACCCGCTTTATGGTAAGCGGATAATCAAGGCCAAAAAATACGTGGCGCACGACGAAGAGAACGTCTGCGGCATAGGCGACCAGATTCGCATACGTGAAACCCGTCCCTTGAGTAAGACCAAAAGGTGGGAACTGGTGGAAATCGTGCGTAAGGCTCCGGTTCTCGGTTCCGGCGCGCCGGGGGAGGCGCGGGCATGATCCGGTTGACGACGGTATTGAACGTCGCGGACAACAGCGGCGCTAGAAAACTTTTCTGCATACAGGTTATGGGCGGCAGTAAGCGCAAATATGGAAGCATAGGCGACGTCATCGTGGCTTCCGTGCGCGAGGCCATACCTAACAGTAACATAGCGAAGGGCTCGGTTGTAAAGGCCGTAATCGTTCGCACAAGAAAAGAAATAAGACGTCAGGACGGTTCTTACGTGCGTTTCGACGACAACGCGGCTGTCATCATCGATAACAACGGAGAACCCAAGGGGACGAGAATTTTTGGTCCGGTGGGGCGTGAATTGCGTGCCAAGAAGTATATGCGCATTCTCTCTCTCGCTCCTGAAGTGGTTTAGGAGGCTTGAGTTCGGTTATGTCCATGAGAATTAAGAAAAATGACCAGGTTCGGGTGATATCCGGCAAGAACAAGGGCAAAGAAGGAAAGATCCTGCGCCGTATTCCCTCAAAAGATATGGTTGTTGTGGAGGGTGTCAACATGGTGTCGCGTCACGTCAGGCCGAGCCAGAAAAACCCTCAGAGCGGAATCATCAAGCAGGAAGCCCCTATTTACGCCGCGAAAGTGATGCTGGTTTGTCCTCAATGCGGCGCGGCTACACGGGTGGGGTCTTCTTTCCTCGAAAGCGGTAAAAAAGTTCGCGTCTGCAGAAAATGCAGCGAGATCATTGATCGGGCTTAGGAGGAGGGGCTATTATGGCAAAAATGGCAGCAGTCTCCAAGGCGCCGCGTATTTTTGAAAAATATAAAAAAGAAATCTGTCCCTCGCTCATGAAGGAGTTCGGGTACAAGAACGTGATGCAGTTGCCGCGTATTCAGAAGGTCGTTATCAACATCGGAGTTGGCGACGCAAAGCTCGACATTAAACTGATGGACGCGGCCATCGCGGAGCTGAGGGCTATCACCGGGCAGCAGCCGCTTTTGAAGAGGGCCAAAAAATCCGTGGCGGGCTTCAAGGTTCGCGAGGGTATGCCGGTGGCGTGTTCGGTCACGCTTCGCGGATTGCGGATGTGGGAATTTCTCGACAGGCTGATCTCTTTGGCTTTGCCGAGCATTAAGGATTTTCAGGGAGTTTCGCGGCGCGGGTTTGACGGGCGTGGGAATTATAATCTGGGTCTTCGTGAACAGCTTATTTTCCCCGAGATAAATTACGACAAAATCATCAAATCCAGAGGAATGAACGTTTCCATCGTAACTACGGCGAGGACCGACGAGGAAGCTCACGCGCTGCTCAAGGGCATGGGAGTGCCCTTCAATCGATAGGAAGAGGGGGAAGAGCGAAGATGGCAAGAAAGGCTATGAGGCATAAGGCGACCTTACCCCCGAAGTTTGGTGTGCGGCAGTATAACCGCTGTCCGATTTGCGGCAGGGTGCACGCTTATATGCGTATGTTCGATATGTGCCGCTGCTGTTTCCGAAAGCTCGCCCGAGAGGGCAGAATACCCGGCGTAGTAAAGTCAAGCTGGTAGGAGGGCGAGGCGAATGTACGTAAACGATCCGATCGCGGATATGCTCACGAGAGTGCGCAACGCGAACATGATATACAGCGAGAGTGTGGATGTTCCCGCAAGCAAGATGAAACTGGCGATAACCAGAATCTTCAAGGAAGAGGGGTACATCAAGAATTTTAAGATCATCGCGGACCCCAAAAAACCCTATTCGACAATTCGGATATTCCTGTCCTACGGTTCCGAGCGCGAGAGGGTTATACAGGGTTTGCGCAGGATAAGCAAACCCGGGCGCAGAATCTACGTGAAGAAGGACAAGCTCCCTCTGGTTATGGGTGGTTTGGGGCTGGTGCTCGTCTCGACTTCCCAGGGGCTGAAAACCGGATCTGAGGCGTCCAAACTTGGGCTTGGCGGAGAAGTTCTCTGCTATGTCTGGTGAGGAGGGGGAACCGAAATGTCTCGTATAGGACGAAAGGCCATCCCCCTGCCCAAGGGAACGACGGTGACGATCAAGGGAGACAAAATCGTCGTGAAAGGAACCAAGGGCGAGCTGGATACGCTTCTTATGCCGGGAATCAGCGTGGACGTCGAACAGGATAAAATTCTGGTCGGCCGCGACAACGATGAAAAGCAAACATGCGCCTGGCATGGAATGACGCGCGCGCTGGTGGCCAATATGGTGACGGGCGTTACCGAGGGCTTTCAGAGGACGCTTGAAATAATCGGAGTGGGCTGGCGGGCGCAGATGCAGGGGAAAAAGCTTGTTTTGAACGTCGGGTATTCCCATCCGGTGGAATATGATCCGCCCCAGGGAATAGAGATCGTGGTTGAAACCCCGGTAAAGTTCGTAGTCAAGGGAATAGACAAGCAAGCGGTGGGGCAGACGTGCGCGGTGATACGCGCTTATCGCCCGCCGGAGCCTTACCACGGTAAAGGTATTCGTTATTCGGGCGAGAAGGTCGTCCGTAAGGCCGGCAAGACCGGCGCCAAGTAAGGCGGTGTTGGGGCGAATGAAAAAGAGCAGAAACGATATGCGGGTGGTGCGTCACGAGCGTTTGCGGCGTACTCTCGCCGGTACGTCGGAAATCCCCAGAATGGCCGTATTTCATAGCCTGAGTCATATCTATGTGCAGATCATAGACGACAACAAAGGGCATACCCTGGTTGCGGCTTCGACCCTGGAAAAATCCGTGAGGGAAAACGTCAAAGGCACATGCAATCAGGACGCGGCCAGGGTAATAGGAAAGCTGGCGGCGGAGCGCGCTAAAGCAAAGGGCATAAAGTCCGTGGTTTTCGACCGCGGAGGCCATATGTACCACGGCAAGGTCAAGGCTTTGGCGGACGCGGCACGCGAGGCCGGCCTCAAGTTTTAGTGTTAGGAGAGGGTCATGATCAAAAAGAAAATTGACGTCAAAGGACTTGAACTGAAAGAGCGCGTCGTAGCTATAAATCGCGTCAGCAAGGTGGTCAAGGGAGGCAAACGCTTCAAATTCGCGGTGCTTGTTGTGGTCGGCGATGAAAACCGCTACGTCGGCGCGGGCATCGGTAAGGCGAAGGAAATTTCAGAGGCCGTGCGCAAGGGTATAGACAAGGCCGGCAAGGACTTGATCGAAGTGAAACGTCACGGCGATACCGTGCCTCATCCTATTCAAGGGGAATTCGGGGCCGCCAGGGTGCTTTTGAAGCCGGCGCCGGCCGGTACAGGCGTTATAGCCGGCGGCGTGGTGCGCGCCATTATGGAGCTTGGCGGGATGAAGGACGTCGTAACGAAAGTGGTGGGGCGCACTTCCAATTCCATCAACGTGGCGTGGGCCACTCTCGAAGCGCTCAAAGGCTGCCGGACGGTAGACGAGATCTTCAAACTTCGCGGGAAGAAAACCGCACAGCAGCTTGCCGCTTCGGCTGAGTAGGGGGTTGCTATGGCTAAGATCAGGGTAAAATGGGTCAAAAGCGCCATAGGGTTTTCCTCGCGTCAGAAGAAAACCATAAAGGCGCTTGGGTTTAAGAAATTGCAGTCCGTGGTCGAGCACGAGGACACGCCCCAGATTCGCGGCATGATTGAGAAGGTTCGTCACTTGGTTGACTGGACGGACGGTAAATAGGGGGGAATCGGATGAACCTTCATGAATTAAGAGCTGTGCCCGGAGCAAAGCGCGCGGCAAAGCGCCTCGGTCAGGGAGTAGGCAGCGGAAAGGGCAAGACCGCCGGAAAAGGGCATAAAGGACATAAAGCCCGTTCGGGCGGCGGAGTCCGTCCTGGGTTCGAGGGAGGGCAGATGCCCCTTGCCAGGCGTGTGCCCAAACGCGGATTCAACAATGCGCGTTTCGCCAAAGAATACCAGGTGGTCAATTTGGATTCGCTGGCGGAAAAATTCGAGGGCGGAAATGTGTCGGCAAAGGAACTTCACGAGGCAAGGCTTATCCGCTCGGTTTCCTTGCCCGTAAAACTTCTCGGTAACGGCGAGGTGACGAAGCGGTTTACGGTAAAAATCAACGCCGTAAGCCAGGGGGCGCGGCGGAAAATAGAAGCGGCCGGCGGAAAGGTCGAGGTGATCTGACGTGTTCGGAGCTTTTGGGGACGCTTTCAGACTGCCGGATCTGAAGAGGCGGATATTATTTTCAATGGCCGTTCTCTTTATTTTTCGCCTGGGAGCGCATATTCCAACTCCAGGTCTGAACGCCGGGGTATTATCGGAAGCCTTTGGCGGCGGCGGGTTTATGGATTTCCTCAATATTTTTTCGGGAGGGGCGCTTAGCCGGTTCAGCATTTTCTCGCTCGGCGTGGCTCCTTACATAAACTCAAGCATCGTTATGCAGCTTATGGTCGTCATATTTCCGTACCTGGAGAAGCTGCAGAAGGACAACGAGGAAGGCCGGAAAAAAATAATTCAATGGACGCGCTATGGCGCCGTTTTTTTCGCGGTGGTGCAGGCCGTTGGTTTGACTTCGTGGTTAGGCTCCGGAGGCGCTTTGTCCGGCGGATTTTTGGGCTCGATTTTAGTCGTTACGACTCTGACGGCCGGTTCGGTAGCGGTCATGTGGCTGGGTGAGGAAATATCCGACCACGGTATAGGCAACGGTATTTCCATGATGATTTTCGCCGGTATAGTTGTGCGTATCCCGGGCGCGATCATAGACATATTCACGAGCCTTAGACAGGGTGAAACGAATGTTTTGGCCGTGCTCGCGTTTCTGTTTCTGGTCATGGTGGTCGTGGCGGGCTGCATAATTCTTCAGGAAGGGCAGCGGAGGCTTCCCGTTCAGTACGCCAAACGCGTGGTCGGGAACAAAATCTACGGCGGGCAGAGTACGTTTATACCTCTGAAAGTCAATCAGGCCGGAGTCATTCCCATTATCTTCGCTTCCTCGCTTTTGATTTTCCCGTACTCGGTGGCTAACATGTTCGGGGACAACAGCGTGGCGAATTTCTTCCGAACAATTTTCTCTCAGACTCATTTGGTGTACATGCTGTGCTATGTGGGGCTCATCGTTTTCTTTTCGTATTTCTACACCGCGGTGGTCTTCAACCCCAACGACATCGCCAACAACATGAAGAAACACGGGGGGTTCATACTGGGAATACGGCCGGGTCAGCCGACCGCCGACTACATCACGAAGGTGATGGAACGCATCACTTTGGGCGGGGCTGTCTTACTCGCTATCATAGCGCTCATCCCCAACTTGATGTCGATGTCGATGAGAGCCCAGATTTTTTATTTCGGCGGAACGGCGGTTCTTATAGTGGTGGGAGTAGCGCTCGATACCGTGCGTCAAATCGAGGCTCAGCTCCTTATGAGGCATTACGACGGTATTTTGAAAAAATCCGGAGGAAAAGCGGGAAGTTTGCTCCGCACATGACAGCCGTTTAAGGAGGGATGAGACCGTGCGTTTGGTTCTTTTGGGAGCGCCGGGGTCGGGAAAGGGAACGCAGGCGGATTTGCTGAAGGCGAAATATAACTGTGTCCATATATCCACCGGCGACATTTTGAGAAAAAATTTGCGGGAAAAAACCGAGCTGGGGCTTCGCGCCGAGGCTTTTATGAACAAGGGAGAACTGGTTCCCGACGACCTTATCATTGATATGGTGGGGGAAAAGCTTCGTAACGACGGCGCTGCCGGCGGATTTCTCATGGATGGCTTCCCGCGCACCGTTCCGCAGGCGGAGGCGTTCGATAAGATTTTGAACGAAATGGAATGTCCCCTGGACGCGGTTCTCCTCATTAAGGTCGACGAGGAAATAATCGTCAGGCGTTTGACGAACCGGAGGACGTGCCGCGCCTGCGGCAAGATATTGAACCTTTTAAGCGCCGGCGCCGGGACGGGAAAATGTCCCGCGTGCGGCGGGGAAATCTACCAGAGAGACGACGACTGCGAACAGGTAATCCGTAACCGGCTCGATGTCTACAGGGAGCAGACGGAACCTCTCGTGGCGTGGTACGAAAGCAGAGGGCTTTTGCGCGTCATCGAGGCGTTGGAGCACTATACGCCGGAAGACACCTTCAAAGGAGCAGAGGCGGCTTTGGGTTTATGATACGCTTCAAGACGGAAGAAGAACTTCTGCTGATGCGGGATGCCGGGAAAGTCGTTTCGGATGTTCTGGACGCCCTGAGAGACGTGGTCAGACCGGGGGTATCCACGGCGGAGCTGGAGCGGGTGGCGGAGAAACACATAACCTCGAGCGGCGGAAAAGCGGCATTTAAGGGTTACCGCCCTTCGTACGCGGAGCGTCCTTTTCCGGGGGCGATATGCGCGTCCGTCAACCGGGAGGTCGTCCACGGCATCCCAAGCGACGGACGGGTTCTTGAGGAAGGGGATATAGTGAGCGTTGACGTTGGGGTTTTTCTCAAAGGGTACTACGGCGACGCTGCCTGTACTTATCCTGTGGGTAATATATGCCCGAATCGAAGGAAACTTCTGGACGTCACGGAAAAATGCCTTGAGTTGGCCATTGCCACTTCAATGAAGGGCAATACGATAGGGGACATTGGTCACGCGGTGGAGAGCCATGTTTTAGCCAATGGCTTCGGTGTGGTCAGAGACTACACCGGGCACGGGGTGGGTAAAAAACTCCACGAAGCCCCGCAGGTTCCGAACTTCGGGAAACGTGGAAAAGGCGTTACCTTGCAGCGGGGAATGACTCTGGCTCTTGAACCTATGGTTATGACAGGGAAGGAAGATGTCATGCTGGGTTCGGACGGCTGGGTCGTCATTACCGCCGACGGCTCCGACGCGGCGCATTTTGAGAGAACCATCGTAATAACCGACGGCGGGCCTGAGATTCTGACTCCATGGGTAAGCCGTTAGATGACGAATACCGTGTGGGGCAGCTTGTTGTATCCAGGACGGGCAAGGATACCGGGCGCAGGTACGTGATAGTTGGTTTTTTGGATGGGAAGAGGCTGGCTTTGGCGGACGCGGATAAGTTCAACGTCAATCGTCCAAAGCCCAAGAACCCTAAGCATGTGACGCCGACGCCGCACGTAATGGATGAGGTCGCCGTTTGTGCCGAGGCTGGAAAAAACATCAATCGCGGCGAATTATGCCGTTTCTTGAAAAGCGTTTACGGGGAATCGAAACGGAGAGGCAGGGCAGCGAATGGCGAATAAAGAAGCCGGAACCAAAGAAGAAGTCATAGAAGCTAAGGGAGTGGTGTCAGAACCTCTTCCCAACGCTATGTTTCGTGTGGAGCTGGAGAACGGGCACAAACTTTTGGCCCATGTGTCAGGCAAGATGAGGATGCATTTCATCCGAATACTTCCAGGCGACAGGGTTCTGGTGGAGATTTCCCCCTACGACCTTACGCGTGGAAGGATCATTTATCGTTTTAAATAGGGAGTGTGGGCTATGAAAGTGAAGCCGTCGGTAAAGCCGGTGTGTGAATTTTGCCGCATAATCCGGCGTGATGGAGTGGTGCGCATAATATGCAGCCGCGACCAGCGTCATAAACAGCGGCAGGGCGTGAGGAGGTAGTGTAAATGGCTCGTATATCAGGGGTGGATCTTCCGAGGGAAAAGCGCGTAGAGATAGCGCTGACTTATATATTTGGGATAGGCTTGCCGTCATCCCAAAAAATTCTTGCCGCTACCGGAGTGAACCCGAACACCAGGGTGAAGGATTTGTCGGAGGAAGAAGCGCAGAAACTTCGCAGGGAAATAGAGGATCATTACAGGGTCGAGGGAGACCTCCGGCGCGAGGTCACCATGAACATTAAACGGCTTATTGACATAGGCTGTTACAGGGGCCTCCGGCATAAGCAGGGGCTTCCCGTGCGCGGGCAGAGGACGAAAACGAACGCGCGAACCCGTAAAGGGCCGCGCCGTACTGTCGCCAACAAAAAAATGGCCGGTAAGTAGGAGCAGGAGGTAAACGTCAGTGGCTAAAAGAACTGTCCGCAAGGGTAAGAAGCGCGAAAAGAAAAACATTAATTATGGCGTGGCCCATATTTATTCCACTTTCAACAACACGATCATGTGCATAAGCGACAGAGGCGGCAACGTTTTGTCGTGGGCCAGCGGGGGTAACGTGGGCTTCAAAGGTACGCGCAAATCCACGCCGTTCGCCGCGCAGATAGCCGCGCAGCAGGTTGCCAAGGGAGCCCAGGACGCCGGCGTCCAGGAGATTGACGTCATCGTGAAGGGCCCTGGGCCGGGACGCGAGTCGGCCATACGTTCATTGCAGGCGGCGGGCCTTCAGGTCAACCAGATCAAGGACACGACTCCCATTCCTCACAACGGCTGCCGTCCTCCAAAGAGGCGCAGAGTGTAAGAGCATTAACTTAACCCCCCTTTTAGGGGACGGGGTATTTATTCGGCGTTTCACCGGTTTCTTTACCAAAACCGATCTCGACTTCCGTCGAAGTTAGGGGCATGATTAAATGTTGGAAACGTTAGGAATCTTGCGGCCTGAGATAAAAATAGAGGAAGATAATCAGACCTATGGACGCCTTGTCCTTGAGCCATTGGAGCGGGGATACGGCATGACGTTGGGTAACGCTTTGCGCAGGGTGCTGCTTTCTTCGATTAAAGGGGCGGCTATAGTGGCCGTCCGCGTAGACGGAGTTCTGCATGAATTCAGCACCATCCCGGGAGTGCGCGAGGACGTGATAGAGATTCTGATGAACTTGAAACACGTTCCGGTTCGGTCTTACAGCAAGGAAGTGCGTTTGCTTCACCTTGAACTGGACGGGCCGGGGGAGGTAAAAGCCGGGGACATACAGGTCGACAGCGAGGTCGAGTTCGTGGACCCGGAAGCGAAAATATGTACGTTGGAGGAGGGCGCGCACCTTTCGATGGAGATTTTCATCGAGCAGGGGAGCGGGTACCTTTCCTCGGAGCGTCCCCGCAACACGTATCTGCCCGTGGACGCTCTGCTTACGGACGCGATTTTTTCGCCTGTCCTGCGCGTCAACTACGAAATCGAAGCCGCCCGCGTCGGACAAAGAACCGACTTCGAGAAACTTGTTCTTGAGCTATGGACTAACGGCATATTGACTCCGGAAGCCGCGGTATGCGAGGCGGCCCAGATAATCAGGGCCTATTTCGGACATGTAGTCGCCGACTTGGAACAGAAAGGCGACCTGGAAATCACCGGTTCGCACGGCGCGGGTGTTCCGGAACAGGATTCTCCCGCGGTCAGGGTCATCAAGAGCGGAGAATCGGAGTTTCTGTCCCGGCCGGTGCGGGATCTCGAGCTTTCAATTCGCAGCGAGAACTGTCTTCTGCGCGGCGGAATTCATACCATAGGGGATCTTTTGCAGAAAACAAGAGATGACCTTTTGAAAATCCGCAACCTGGGCAAGGTTTCGCTGAAAGAAATAGGAGAACGGCTGGACGCTGCGGGATTGAAGCTCCGTGATAAAAATCATTCAAAAACATCCAAGGAGGACATTCCATGAGGCATCGTATGGATCATAGGACGCTTGGGAGATATGGGAGCCATAGGGCTATGATGTTGTCCAACATGGCGGCCAGTCTTTTCCTGACGGGGCAGATAAAAACCACTGTTACCCGTGCCAAGGAACTGAGGCGTGTGGCGGAAAAACTTATAACGCGCGCGCGCGGCGGCACGATACACGACCGGCGGGTCGTGCGTTCCCGTATGCCCCATAAGGAGGCGGCGCTCAAACTTTTCAACGAACTTGGGCCGCGTTACGCGTCTTTTGACAAGGGCGGCTACACCAGAATCGTAAAACTGGGCAATCGAGTGGGGGACGGGGCTCCTATGGCAATTATTCAGCTTGTGGTCAAATAAGAGAAACAAAATTTGATTTCGGCTCCCCTAATCGCACTGAAATCAGCCGGTTTTTCGTACGACGGCGTTCACTGGGTTCTAAAAGGAATTTCGCTCGAGGTTTCAAAGGGGGAACGCGTCGCCGTCCTGGGACACAACGGCTCCGGTAAATCTACTCTCGTAAAAATTTTAGGCGCTCTGCAGCTTCCTTCGCAGGGCGCTTGTTTTGTGTGCGGGTTCGATACGTCGGAGCCGGCGTCGCTTGCCGAAATCCGCAAAAGGGTGAGCCTTGTGTTCCAAAACCCGGAGAGCCAGATTGTGGCCGCCGTGGTTGAGGACGATGTGGCCTTTGCCCCGGAGAACCAGGGCCTGGCTCCTGATGAAATAGAAAAAAAGGTCGCGTGGGCCTTGGAAAAAGTCGGCCTGCTTCACAAAAGAGGAACCCTCTCGTCCGCCCTGTCCGGCGGGGAAAAACAGAGACTCGCCCTGGCCGGCGCATTGGCTGCCGACGCCGAGTGCCTGATACTTGACGAGCCGACCTCCATGCTTGACCCCGAAGGGCGCGCGGAGGTGGAAAACGTCCTGCGGGACATACACGCGTCAGGCACGGCGATAGTCCAGGTGTCGCACAGGCTGGATGATGTCATTCAAGCCGGCCGCGTCCTGGTTCTGTCGCATGGTTCGTGGGTATGGCAGGGGAGCGGTGAAGATTTCCTGCGCGACGCGAAGTCGCTGGGATTCAGGCTGCCTCCGATGATGGAACTCAGATGCCGCTTGTTTGTTCGAGGCGAGACGGTTGAAGATGTCGCGGAGGCGGTAAGCAAAGAACTCCCCCCGCCCTGCGGACGCCTCCCTCCGGGAAGGGGGCCGGAGGAGGAAGGGGGGGCTGCTCTCAGCTTCGATATACGCGATCTCAGTCACAGTTTCGGCCTGGGCACGCCTGTCGAGACGCGTACCTTAAAAAATATTTCCTGCGTCGTTCCCAAAGGACGCTGGACGTCCGTGCTTGGGAGGACGGGTAGCGGCAAATCGACGTTGATTCAGCATCTGAACGGGCTTTATGGCGTTCAGTCCGGCGAGATTTTTGTTGAAGGCGGGAACGGCGGAGAACTTATTCCAATCCCCGCAAAAGGGGAGGCTTTAAGGAATTTACGGCGCCGGGCCGGCTTGGTGTTCCAGTCTCCGGAAGACCAGCTTTTTTCGCCGACCGTGCGGGAAGAACTGGCCTTCGCGCCGATGAATTGGGGATTTTCAAAAGAGGACACGGACGCTTCCGTAGAGAGCGCGCTCCAAAGCGTCGGACTGCGAAAGGAGTACCTTGACCGCAACCCCCTGCGCCTTTCCGGAGGCGAGCGCCGCCTTGCGGCCATAGCGTCCGTTTTATCGGCGAACCCGGAATGTCTCATTCTGGACGAACCCACCGCCGGTCTGGACGCCAAATTCCGCGAAGACATCGTTACCCTTTTGTCCCGCCTTAGAGATACGGGCAGGACAATAATTACCGTCACTCACGATTTTGAAATGGCTTTTGAACAAAGCGACCATTTAATTGTTATGGACAAAGGCCGAAAGGTATGCGAAGGCGGAGTGGGGGGAGTGCTGCCCGCGCTGCTCGAAACGGAGGCCCTCATGCTCCCCGAGGTCGTGCGCGTATCGGCTTTGCTGCGCTCGCGCGGCTTTAACGTACCCCTTACGTGGAGGGCCGAGGAAATTTTGTAAGCTCCGGCGGTAGGAAAGTCACCTGTTTATTCTTCCCCCAAAAATACCCAAGCATATACGATTCCGGCGTCCCTGAACCACTGGGGCGGTTCGGGGTGCAGGTAAACGGTCTTGCCGCCTTCTATGTGCAAAAGCAAATATTCCTCGCCCGAGCCGCGCGAATTGTCGTATATTTTAATTACGTCTACATTGCCGGAGTCTATATGTTTTTGAATGTTGAAAAGGCCATTGTATCGCCGCGCGATATCGGAAGTTTTAATCTTTTTTTGTTTCCCTTCGCCTGCTCTTAATTGTTCACGCTCTATTGCCGTTTCCAAAGGGATGCCGACAAAATAAAGTTCCGTTCTCATTCCGGCTTTCTTGGCGGATTCAAAACAGTCAAAATCATGTTTTTTTGTAACAAGGTTAGATTCCGTAGCTATCCCCTCATTACAAATACGTTCTGAAGCTAACCAGTCTTTCATGCACTCAGCCGCAAATCTTGCCGGTATATTCTTTCTGTAAAATTCTAAAGTCTTAGAGCTTAAAATATCACTTTCTGCAATAGGCAACAACCTGTCTGGATCAAGGTAATGTTTGACACGGCCATCAACATATTTAGGCTTTATGACTGTTGTTTTACCGGAAGCGTTTCCTCCGGCTATCAGGATAAAAATTCCTTTTGAGGGGGTCATTAGATCACGCACTCAACTAATTATAAGTGCTGCTCAATACTTCCTTCAAGAAATTTTAACGTTTCTTCAGCCTCTTCCAATACTCCCTCTACATCACTTTTATATCTCGATGATTCAATATCCGAGAGTTCCGCATATTTCTCCTTCAAAAAATCTCTCGTGTCCAGTATTTCAAAATATATTGCCGCCTCTTTGCCCTCGTAAATTTTTTGACCGGATACCAGGCTGAGCGCGCACGCTAAAAAATCAATACCTCTTCTTGCATGTGCCGATTCATTTTCTTGTCTGTAAAATTTCCTAAGCGCCCTTATTTCGTCCGTCTCCGCCAGCGCCTTTATCAGATCCCGTTCCATAACCGCCACAGCCATTTTTATAACCGCCTTTCGTCATCTTTCCCCCAATTCTACATCCCCC
>WRKN01000012.1 GCA_009778055.1 Synergistaceae bacterium | reverse complement strand
GCGGGACCCCGAGCCGCTTGTTGCTGCGCGGCAAGCCGTTTTCGTTGGCGTATGACGCGTGACAGAGGGCCGTGGTCAACAGCCCTCTGTCACGAAAAAAATATCCCAGTTCTTCTTGAAAAGCGCCCAGTTCCTGGTGGTCTTCCGTGAGGTCAGGCTCAGGCATATTTTTGAAATGCGAGGACACAGTTATGGCCGCCAAAACCAAAGCTGTTCACGAGTACCCTGTTGACAGGCTTCTCCACTCCGGCGCCCATCGAGACGTTGAGCCCGCATTCGGGATCCGGCGTGGCGTAATTCAATGTGGGGTGTATGAAACCTTCTTCTATGGCCTGAATGGCGGCAATGGTTTCAAGCGCTCCCGCCGCTCCCAGGCAATGCCCTATCATCGACTTCGTGGAGCTGACCACGACGTTCTTCACGTGGCCGCCGAAGATCGTGTGAATCAGCAGGGCTTCCGTTTTGTCGTTGAGCGGCGTGGACGTCCCGTGGGCGTTGATGTAATCCACATCCTCCGGCTTCCAGCCCGCCATCTCCATTGCCCTGCGCGTGGCGTATATCGCGCCGGCCGCGTCCTCGTCCGGGGCGGTGATGTGCCCGGCGTCGCAGGACGTGCCGTAACCGACAAACTCGGCGTATATGTGCGCCCCTCGCGCTTTCGCGCGCTCAAGATCCTCCAGCACCAGCACCCCCGCGCCCTCTCCCATGACGAAGCCGTCGCGGTCTTTGTCGAAGGGGCGGCTGGCGGTCTCGGGCGAGTCCAGGCGGGTGGAAAGCGCCTTCATCGAGGCAAACCCCGCTATGCTGATCGAGCGCAGGGCGGCCTCCGTTCCCCCCGCCAGCATGACGTCGGCGTCGCCGCGCATTATGGTGTGGTACGCCTCCCCCATGCTGTGCAGCCCTGTCGCGCACGCCGTCACCACGCAGAGGTTCGGCCCCTTGGCCTTGTAGCGTATGGCAACGTAAGCGGTCGACATGTTGCTTATCATCATCGGTATGAAGTACGGGCTGATGCGTTTGGAACCTTTTTCCATCATGGTGTGGAAGTTGTTGAACGTCGTCTCTATTCCGCCCTGGCCGCTGCCTATATAGACCCCGAACTTGTAGGGGTCCACGGCCGACGTGTCCAGCTTCGCGTCTTCCACCGCCATGCCGGAGGCGGCCACGGCGAACTGTATGACCCTATCCGAACGCTTGGCCTCCTTACCGTCCATCCAACGGGTGGGATCGAATTCTTTTATTTCGGCTCCGAACGTCACGGGGCAATCCCCAAGTTCAAATGTCGTGATGGGGCCGATTCCGTTCTTCCCCTCACGAAGAGCCTGCCAATACGCGTCTTTGCCGGCTGCAATGGGACTCAAAGGCCCCAGGCCCGTAACGACCACTCTTCTCATGTATGTCACTCCTCAAGAGTTCAGAGAACTCTTTTTACCTGATAATTACGAGGGAGGGCCAAGGCCGTCCCTCGTTGAAGACCTTTCCCCGGCCCGAGCTTACTCGTCAACCCCAATTTTGCCAAGCGTGTAATTCATGGCTTCGCCAACAGAGGTCAGTTTTTCAGCGTCTTCGTCGGGTATCTCGATGTCGAATTCTTCCTCGATTCCCATGATCAGCTCCACGATGTCCAGTGAATCCGCTCCAAGGTCCTCGACAAACGAAGCCTCCGGCACGATCTGATCTTCTTCCACATCAAGACGGTCTACAATAATTTCCTTAAGTCTGGAAAGAACTTCTTCCTTCTTCATTAAATTCACCCCCTCCCAATAAACCTGCCGTATATCCTTAACACATTGTCATTCCGCCGTCAATAGCCAAAACCTGCCCGGTTAAATAATCGCTCTCGTCCGACGCTAAAAAACACACCGCCCTGGCAATGTCCTCCGGGCATCCGAAGCGCCCGGCCGGTATCTGCTGCATCATGGCCGAACGTACGTTTTCACTCAGGACGCTTGTCATGTCGGTCTCGATAAAACCCGGCGCCACTACATTGGACGTGACCCCTTTACTCGCGTACTCCCTGGCCACAGACCTGGCGAAGCCGATAAGCCCCGCTTTGGCCGCGCAGTAGTTTGCCTGCCCCGCGTTGCCTATAAGCCCCACCACGGATGATATAAACACTATACGGCCCCACCTGGCTTTTACCATGCCGCGTATGGCCTCCTTCGTGCAGTAGAAGGCGGAGTTCAGGTTGGCCGCCATGACGGCGCCCCATTCCTCCTCCTTCATGCGCATCAGGAGGTTGTCGCGGGTGATGCCGGCGTTGTTGACGAGAACCCGCACCGTGCCCATAGTATCTTCTATTGATTTGAAAAGCGCTTTTACCTCTTCCGGCTTCGACACGTCGGCCTTGAAAGCCCGCGCCGACACTCCCGGCCCGGCCTGGGAAATCTCCGCGCAAAGCTCCTCCGCCGCCGCCGCGCTGCTGTTGTAGTTGACGGCAACGTCAAAACCCCTTTTCCCAAACTCCCTGGCTATGGCCCGCCCTATGCCCCGGCCTCCGCCGGTGACCAGCGCAAGGCGGCGCGTGTTCTCTCCGCTCATGGGTTAACGGCCCTCGCTATCTGTTCAAGTTTGTCCGGCGTACAGGCCGCCATGACGGTAAGGCCCTTGCGGCAGCGTTTTATAAGGCCCGACAACACTTCGCCCGGCCCGAGCTCGAGGAAGGTTTCAACTCCGCCGTCGGCCATTTTTACCACGGAGTCCGCCCAGCGCACCGGGCTGTACGTCTGCTCAAACAAAACCTTCCTCAGCGAGCCGGCGGACGACTCCGCCGCCGCCGTGGCGTTGCAGACGATAGGCCACTCCGCGTCGCCCCACTTGTAGGCGTCGAAACGCTCCTTCAGCTTTTCGGCAACCGGCGTCATCAGCCGGCTGTGGAACGGGGCGCTCACGTTAAGGGGAACCGCTTTTTTAGCGCCTTTCTCCTTCGCCGCCGCCACCGCCTTTTCCACAAACTCGGCCAGGCCGGATATTACCACCTGACCGGGCGAGTTGAAGTTTGCCGCCTGGCACTCCATGTTCGGGGCGACGGAGGCGCACACCGACACCACGTCTTCCGCGTCGAGCCCCATCAGAGCCGCCATTGCCCCAACTCCCTCGGGAACGGCCTCCTGCATCCACGCGCCGCGCTTGTGAACCAGGTCCACCGCGTCGCGGAACCGTAAAACCTTTGCGGCCACCAGGGCGGTGTACTCGCCCAAACTATGCCCCGCGCCGCAGGACGGCTTCAGGGAAACTCCCATCTCTTTCTCCAAAACGCGCATTGCCGCGATGCTCGTGGTCATTATAGCGGGCTGCGTTATGGCGGTGCGCCTCAATTCATCTTCCGGTCCCTCGAAAATCACGCCCGTCAGCTTCATCGACAAAGCGTCGTCAGCCTCGTCGAAAACATCTTTCGCCGACGGGAAAGACTCGTAAAGGGCCTTTCCCATACCTACTTCCTGCGCCCCCTGCCCGGGGAAGCAAAGCGAATAATTCAAAATGATCACCTCTCATTCGCCATGAGCGGAAATATTGCGTAACACCGCGCCGGCCTCGTCGAAAACATCCCGGATGATCTCCGCCGCCGGCCGGACGTCGTTCACCATCCCCGACGACTGCCCCGCCATCAGGGAACCCCATTCCAGGTCTCCTTCAATTATGCCGCTGCGCATTTTGCCCACGCCGAGACGCTCTATCTCCTCGACAGGGGCATGTTCGTACTCCAGCCTCTCAAACTCCGCCGTCAGCTTGTTGCGCAGACACCTTACGGGATGTCCGGTGCTCCGCCCGGTCACGGCTGTGTCACGGTCTCTCGCCTCTACCAGCGCCTGCTTGAAATTGTCGTGCGCGATACACTCCATACAGCATATGAAACGCGTGCCCAACTGAACACCGTTCGCGCCAAGCGCGAAGGCCGCCGCTACGCCGCGCCCGTCCGCTATACCTCCCGCCGCTATGACCGGGATGCCTACGGCGGAAGCGATCTGAGGAACCAGGGCCATCGTGGTAAGCTCCCCTATGTGCCCTCCCGCCTCCATGCCCTCAGCCACCACAGCGTCCGCTCCCTGCTTTTCCACGCGCTTGGCGTGAGCCACGGAGGCCACCACGGGAATTACTATAGTCCCCAGCGGCTTCAAGCGGTTGATTACCCTGCCGGGAACTCCCGCGCCGGTTGTAACGACCGGAACCCTGTGCTTCGCGGCCAGTTCCGTGGCGTCCGCGGAGGTCGGGGACAGCAGCATTATGTTGAGCCCGAAAGGCCGGTCCGTCAAAGCCCTGGCTTTCAGTATTTCCTGCTCCAGTATGTCCGGAGGCGTGGTCGCGGCGGCGATGATACCAAGACCTCCGCCGTTGCTGACGGCCGCGGCCAGCTCGGCGGTGGCGGCCCACGCCATGCCTCCCTGAAACAGCGGGTATTCAATTCCAAGCATTTTGCAAATACGATTGTTTTTAAGCACCTCTGACACCTGCTTAACAAAGAATAGCGCTGTGAGGCTCTGCCCCACACCCCGCTCAAGGGCCTTGGGCCCTTAAGAATCCCATTTTTATACAATTACTTATCCAAGTTCCTCGCGGATTTGGCCCACTCCGTCTTTAAGGATGAAGTTGCGCGTGGCGGACAGAGCGCCGAAGATGGCGGGGGCTTTGGAGCGGCCGTGGGCTTTCATTACAGTTCCCTCTACCCCCAGCAACGGCGTGCCGCCGTATTTTTCGTAGTTGAAACGGGCCCATAGCGCTTTTACCATCGGCACCATGAACAACATCCCTATCTTAGGCATGAAACGCTGGCCCATTTCTTCGGCTATGATCGACCTGGCCCCCTGCATCAGGCCCTCGCCGAATTTCAATATGACGTTGCCCATGAAGCCGTCGCAGACCACCACGTCCGCCCTGCCCCACGGCACGTCGTCGCCTTCGACGTAACCCTTGAAGTTCAGCGAACTTTTCAACAGCATTTCACGCGCCTCCGCAACCACCTCGTCGCCTTTGATCTTCTCGGTTCCGTTTGAAAGCAAACCAATCTCCGGCTCGGCCACCCCCAGTATTTTCTTGGAGTAAACGTTTCCCATCTGAGCGTACTGATACAAATTGAAGGACTTTGAGCGCACCGACGCTCCCACATCCAGAAGAAAAGTCCACCTGTTGATGGTCGGCAAAGGGACGCCCAAGGCGGGGCGGTCTATTAACGGAAGCCTGCCCACCACCAGCACGCCGCCGGCGACAATAGCGCCGGTGTTGCCGGCCGAAAGACACCCCTGAGCCTCGCCCGAACGAACCATCTCCATGGCCAGCCTCATGCTGGAGCCGCGTTTCTTGCGAATGGCCGTCACCGGATGATCGTCCATAGCCACCGTCTCGGTGGAGTGAACAACGCGTACCCTGCCCAAAACCCCGGAAGACGCCTTACTCAAACAAGGCTTTATCCTTTCCTCGTCGCCGGTCAGGATTATCTCCAAATCTTGAAATTCCTTGCAGGCAAGAAGCGCGCCTTTACATATCTCGTGCGGTGAGTTGTCGCCCCCCATCGCATCGAGCGCTATGGTAATGTTCTTCATTCCGCGTTTAAAACCTCCGCGATAAAGCGCCCGACAAAAATCTCTTTTTCCCCCACGCGGGTGCGCACGCTCACAATGTACCGGTCGTCCTTGGTTACCCCGACCTTGGCCCTGGCTATCAGCATATCCCCCACTTTGGCGTGGCCTTTGTACTCTCCGCGCATGGAGTCGACTATGACGGTGGCCGCCTCGATAACCGCGACGGCTATCGAGCTTGCCTGAGCGTAAATGTAGTGATCCCATAGAATGTCCGTGGTGCGAAACGCCATATCCCTGGTCGTGCGCAGCACCGAAAGAGCCCATTTGTTCGGCTCCAGCTCCAGCAGATCCCCCACGATCTCGCTGCGGCTCAGAGAGCGCAGCTTGCTGCCCGCCTCCTGGGCCATACGCTTGATACGCTCCCGAAGCTCAGGCACACCCAAAAGCGCGCGATCCAAACGAATCGTGCTGACGCTGACGCTCAACAAAGACGCCAACTCCTCGTCCGTCTCCATAGGATTCTTGTCGAGCAGTTTTGTAAGATGCTCCTGCCTGAGTTTTTTCTCGGACTTAATCTCAAACGCCCCCACACAGAACTTTTCATGCGACAAACTTAACACCTGATATCAATATCTGTTCCGATAACCTGAGTATGCAGTATAAAAGCGGAAACGCGATACGTCAAGACGTCAATAGCCGCAAAAGCATTAAAAAAGCCGCCCCGTTCGCCTGAAACGGACGGGGCGGCTTTTTTAACCAATTGTCAGTCCTTTAGATTTATGGAATTCCAGATAATTTTAACGCTGAAAATCAAAGAAACTATAACGGCGAGCCCTAAAGCTCCGTATAACACACCTGTTTCCTGTCGTTGAAAGATACTAATGCCCGTATATATCGAAACGGCCATAATGGCTGACGCAAGAGTCCTGTCTTTGAAATTTTGTTTCCAGGCGTAAGATACAACTGACTTGGAAATCTGGTCTGTGATTTTATCAACTGTCTTGAGGTACAGCGTTTTCCCCCGATCAACCCAGTTTTCCGTTTCCAGCGCATACCTGGCAAATTTATCGATATACTCCTGATCCGGCAATCTGCCGTTTCTGGCTTTATAGTCATTTTTATATTGTTCCAGAAAAGACTTGAAGGCTGTCGTACTCCAAATTTCTTCATCATAAGTCAAGCTATCTTCAATGCTTCTTCTAAGTTCAGCTTTTAATTTTGAACTCATGACCAAAAATTATAATAAACCCAAATCTTTTTTGATGCTGTCATCGAGCTTGGCGTTAAATTCTTCATAGTCGCCGGCAGCCAAAGCTTTCCAGTACGAAACAAGCTCCTGAATAAAATCTGAAGATGACGCGTCTTTCCCGCCTGCTTTTTTAACGCAAATGCGCAATTCTTCATCAAGGTGTAACTTGGATATCAACGAATCGCTCTCCCCCATGTACTTGACATCTTTGCGTTGTGAATAATCCCGAAGCGGTGTCGGCTCCACTTTGTGCAGCACAAGCTGACAAATTCTCAACCCCGGCAATAGCTTTACGGAAAAAGAGCCGTTATTACGAATGATTATAGGCAGCTGCCCGGCGTATCCGGGATTAATATAGCCGGCCATCGCCACATCCAGACCTAATCTGGAAATGCTTGAGCGATTCATAACGGAACAGCAATAATTCTCAGGGATTTTCAATTTCTCATGTACCTGGGCTAAAATCATTTCATTAGGAAGCAATTCATACTCGCCGTCTGAAATAGAACAAATATCATACTGTGTTTCAGTCACCCCTTGAGAAGGGTTGATCTTAATTCCCGCTTTGGGGATTTTTATTTTTTCATCCAGCGTGAGATCCAAAGACGATGGCTGAACATTTGAATAAACAAACGGCCATACCTCCAATTGCTTGGACACTATCAATTCCAGAATACGAATATCGGACGCAACCATATGTTTCCCTCCTTTATGTAAAATATCGGCCGGGAATAGTATAGCCTGAAAAACGTTTTACGAGGATGCTTATTTATGATTAAAAAACGCCCCGTTCGCCTGAAACGGACGGGGCGGCTTTTTTATTACGCGGGGGTTTTCATTTCCTGAATGGCCTGGGCCAGGCGGCTCACGCCTTCCTCTATGACGTCGGGCTGGCTGAACGTATAGTTGACCCTGGCCGAGTGTATGCCGGCCTCGGGGTCGATGCAGAACGGAGCGCCGGGGAGTATCGCCACGTTCTTGTCCAGCGCCCGTACGGCCAGCTCGTCGCTGTTGACGCCTCCGACGTTCAGCCAGTAGAAGAAGCCTCCCTGCGGCTTCACCCACGTGACGCCAAGGGGCGACAGATGCCTTTCAAAGCTCTTTTCCATCGCGTCGCGCTTGACGCGATAGTTAGCGATTATATTGGGAAGGTGGGAATCGAGATAGCCCTTGCGGCAGTACTCATACGTCAGCACCTGCGTGACGGTGCTGGAACACAGGTCCAGCGACTGCTTGAAAACGGCGAGCTGGCGCACGATGTCCTTGGGGCCGCTGACCCACCCGATGCGCACCCCCGGGGAGAGTATTTTCGAGAACGACCCGGCGTAGACCGTGTTGCCCGCCTTGTCGAACGAGAAAATCGAGGGCAGGTGCTCGCCGTCAAACCTGATGTAACCGTAAGGGTCGTCCTCGTAAATTTTCACTTCGTACTTTTCGGCGATTGAAACCAGTTCCTTGCGGCGCTCCACGGACATCGTCGCCCCGCCGGGGTTCTGGAAGTTCACGATGGTGTAGATGAATTTTACTTTTTTGCCTTCTTTCCTCAATTTTTCTATGAGGGGCGGAATGTCGGAAACTATCATGCCGTCACCGTCCATGCGGACCGACGCGAAATCGGCGCCGTGGTTGGAGAACGCGTTGAGCGCCGCCATATAAGACGGGTCCTCCGTTATCACCACGTCGCCCGGGTCGATGACGGCCCAGCCGAACAAGTCCAGCACCTGCTGGGAACCGGTGGTCAGAATTATCTCGTCCAGCGTCAGCTCGCGCCCCATCCGCGGGGCCGTCCATTTGCACAAAAATTCTCGCAGGGGGGAGTATCCCTCCGTTGTGCCGTACTGCAGCAGGAGCTTCCCGTTGGTCTTGAGCTGCTCGGCCCCCTCGAAAAACTGATCTATCGGAAAAACCTCCGGAGCGGGCATACCCCCGCCGAAGGAGATCATCCCGGGCCGGTTTACGAGTTTGAGAAGCTCGCGTACCGGCGACGGCTTCGCCTTTTGCGCAATGTCGCTGAAACTGGCTGTCCAACTGCTCATGTATTAAATCCTCCTAAGATATCAATAATGTGGTTCGGGTTATTTATTCGCGCCCCCGGCTCTTTTTGCCCGCTCCTCCAGCCGCTGCAGGCGCCGGTCGGTGGGAGGATGCGAATTAAACCCGCTGGGCTCGGTTTTGAAGCCGTTGTCTCTGAATTTTTTCATTGCGTTGTAAAGCCCCCACGGGCTGTACCCGGCCTTTATGGCCAAGTTCGCCCCGTAGTCGTCGGCTTCGACCTCCTGTTCCCTGCTGAAGCCGCTTTCCGCCAGACTCATACCCACGGCCCCCGCTATTTCAGCCGCGCCGCCGGCTTTCCCCAAAACCGCGCCCAAAACGCTCCACCCTACGTTGCGCGTGACTCCTTTGTTGTAGTGCCCCAGCTTGATATGCCCCATCTCATGCCCCAGAATTCCGGCTATCTCGTCGGGGCTGTCCAGCAACTGCATAAGCCCTTGGGTAACGTGTACGGAGAATTTGTTCGACGACTGAAATTTTACCCACGCGTTCGGCGCTTTTTCGGACTCATACACGATGGGGTCAGGCTCCATGCCGGCCGCGGCCGCTATGCGCTTCCACGCGTCATCCACGACTTTCCTTCCAATCGCCGCGGCGGACGGGGCGGCAAATACCGTGACGAACAAAACCGCGCACATGACCAATGACGCCGCAATAACATTTTTTCTCATGTCAGCCACACCTCCTGTTACACTAATTATACGCGCGCCGCGTTATGCTGAATAAACCCCACATAAATTTTACCTAAATTTGTTTCTTCCCCAGGGCGAATGATATTGCGCCTCCCGACAAAAATGTTGCCAAACCTGCAACGAGAATAGCCGCCGACGTCCCGCTTTGAAAAACTATGGGGGCTTTGCACAAGGCGTAGACGGAGCCGATGAGGAGCCCTAAAATAACCAAATATGTGCCCCTGTAATAATTTTTCAAAGACTTTTCAATCACCCTGGCCATTAAAAGAACCCCGATTATTATGCCTATGCCGAGCGGCCCCAATACTTTGCCAATGTCCAGCATGAGCGGGACGTTTGTAATATCGGCCAATAAATGCCTGATAGATGAAATGGAATAGATGGCCAGGTGGTAAATGCCCAGCAGCAATAAAACAAACGAACCGCTGAAGCCGGGAAGAACCAAAGCCATGGCCGCCATTATCCCGGCCAGAAAAATAAAAAGCATAAAGGGGACGCCCATGTTATTTATAATTTCCGCGGGGGCTGTAATGACCGGGCTTTTTAACTCGGATATTATCACCAGCATTAAAACAGGAAGCGCGGCCAGCGCAATTTCACCGGGCCTGAACCCGCGGCCGGGTTCCTTTGCCTTGACGTAAACCATCGGAATGACGCCGGCTATCAAACCCATAAAAAACGACATAGTCGGGAACGAATGACTCGTCAGGAGATAGTTCATAATCGAGCTGAATACGATTACTCCGACGGCGTTGCCAAGTAAAAAAGGAAATAAATATCTCAGGTATTTTCGGTGATTTTCAGCGAAATGATTTACAATCTCGATAAGCTCGTAATAAAATCCCAACACGAGGGCGATAGTCCCTCCGCTTACGCCGGGCACGATTTCCGTTACGCCGAACGCCATACCGTTAAAAAAATTCCTGATATCCTTGAACAAACTTGTTCCCACCTTTTTGCATAGATGATATCATATTGAACTGTATTTCACTGGAGGGGGAAGTTTTGTGGAATTTTTATCTGAAATCCCAGCGGGAGGGACTATTTTCAACGCGGCGGCCATCGTGGCGGGCGGCTCCGCCGGTCTTCTGGCCGGACGCTTCATTCCCGAAAAAGCCTACAAACTCGTCTTTCAGTGCCTGGGGCTTTTCTGTTTTTACCTCGGCGTCACCATGGCGGGTAAGACACAAAGTATGCTTGTCGTCATGTTCGCTTTGCTGACAGGGGCCGTAACGGGGGTCTTGCTGGACATTGACGGGATGTTTACGCGGTTTGGCGACAGCCTGAAGCGCCGGTTCGGCGGAGGGAAGAAGTCCGGAAATTTCACCCGGGGGTTCGTGACGACCAGTATCCTCTACTGTGTGGGGTCCATGTCCGTCATAGGCGCGATAGAAAACGGAGTGAACGGCTCCCTGTCCACTTTGCTGGTCAAAGGCAGCCTGGACGGGGCGTCATCGGTTCTTTTCGCGGCCTCCATGGGCGTAGGCGCCCTTTTTTCGGCGCTGCCGGTTCTTATCTACCAGGGAGCGCTGACTTTCGCCGCGCAATGGCTGAACGCGTTCATCACGCCTCCCATGATGGACAACCTGTCGGGGCTCGGCGGGCTCGTCATAATGGGAATTAGCCTGAACATGCTGGAGATCGCCGACGTCAAAACCAGCAACCTGCTGCCGGGAATCGCCTTCGCCCTGCTGTTCTCCCTGGTATGTAAATAAAACAATTTTTGAGTGATAATAGGCGCATGAAAAAGCGCGCGAAAAATTACTTTTCATAGGAGGACTGTAATCATGGCGAAGTACGTAACGTTTGGCGAAGTGATGCTGAGGCTGACGCCTCCGGGTTCCGAGACGCTGTTTCAGACGCCCCGCCTTGTTGCGACGTTTGGAGGGGCTGAGGCCAATGTGTCCGTTTCCCTGGCAAACTACGGCGAGGATGTGTCATTCGTCTCCGCAGTCCCTCAAAATCCCATTGGCGACGCGCTGATACGGGAATTGAGGGGTTTTAACGTCTGCACAAAGCGCGTCAGGCGCTCGGGTGACCGTCTGGGCATATACTTTGCGGAGACCGGCGCGTCTATGCGCCCCTCCAAGGTTGTCTACGACCGCGCCCACTCCTCCATCTCCGAGGTCAAACCCGGCGACTTCGACTGGGACGCCATCCTGGAAGGGGCAAAGTGGTTTCACACGACGGGCATCGCCCCGGCAATCGCGAAAGGCACGGCCGAAGTCGTCCTCGAAGCTGTGAAAAAAGCGAAAGAGAAGGGGCTGACGGTTTCCTGCGACCTGAACTACCGCAAAAAACTGTGGAAGTGGGGCAAAACGCCTCAGGAGGTCATGAGCGAGATGGCGCGGTACATCGACGTTATGATCGCCAACGAAGAGGACTGCCAGAAGTGCCTGGGCGTCGAGCTGGACGTGGACGTAACATCCGGGAAGCTCGACGTATCGAAGTACGAAGGACTCGCGAAGAAGGTCATGTCGGCGTACCCCAACGTCAAGTATCTGGCGGTGAGCCTCAGAGAGTCGATGAGCGCGGACTGGAACAACTGGTCGATAGTGCTGGCGTCAAAAGACGCCTTCCACGTCAGCAAAAAATATGAGATACGCGACATAGTGGACCGGATTGGAGGCGGAGATTCCTTCGGCTCAGGGCTGATCTGGGGGATGAACAACCTAAAAGGCGACCTGCAGGCGGCGGCGGAGTTCGCGGCGGCGGCGTCAGCGCTGAAGCACACTATCTACGGGGACTACAACCGCGTGACACTGGAGGACGTATTGAACCTGACGGGCGGGGACGCTTCCGGACGGGTTCAGCGCTGATGTGGTATTATTACAACTGACTTAAAAACAAAAGCGCGCTTGTAGCTCAGTGGATAGAGTGACGGCCTCCGGAGCCGTAGGTCGGGCGTTCGAATCGCCCCAAGCGCGCCAAAACAAGCACGAAAACCCCGCAAATGAGCGGGGTTTTTTCTTTCGATAATGAACTAAATTTTATCGGGAATTTCGATCTTTGTGCCTTCGGGGTATTGCTCCGGGAAAAAGAGCTTGAGCACCTTCTCGTCAGTTGGCTTGCCAAGCAGACTTCCGATTACGAAAAGAACCAATCCAACCCCTATGCCCACGACAATCTGGTGGAAGCCAAACAGGGGGATTCTTGCCGCCATAAAATAGCAATAGCCGAACACGCCGCCCGTCATAGCCATAAAAGCGCCGGTGAAGTTGGCTTTTTTCCAGAAAAAGCCCAGAAGGAAGACCCAGAAGAAGGAAGTTTGAAGCCCGCCGAAGGCGAACATGTTAACCCATACTATGACAGCGGGGGGTTTTATGGCGATCAATATGCAGGTCAGGCCGATGAGAGCGGTGGTGGCGGCGGAAAGCCTGCCGAGTTTTTTCTGGTCCGCCTTCCGCCCTTTTCGCTCGATAGAGTGCTGGTACACATCCTTTATTATGGAGGAGGACGCCGCCAGCAGCAGGGAGGAAATGGTGGATAT
The DNA here is from genome assembly GCA_009778055.1 of Synergistaceae bacterium. Taxonomy (GTDB): domain Bacteria; phylum Synergistota; class Synergistia; order Synergistales; family Aminobacteriaceae; genus WRKN01. The sequence goes on along the minus strand of WRKN01000012.1, from coordinate 9,167 downwards.
AGCTGCGGCCAGGGGGGCGGTGATCGCAACTCCGGCCAGGAGAGGCGGCAGGTAGTTGATAATCAGGTAGGGCATGACGAAGTCGCTGGTTCTGCCGCCGGGGAGTTCGTGTATAACGCCGCGGGACAGTACGCCCAAAAGGTGCATACCGAACATCATGGCCCCCGCCACGACGCAGCCGTAAATCATGGCTCTGTGAAGGTCGCCGGAGGTCTTATAGCTGAGGTTACGGACCAGGGACTGAGGCAAACCCATGGTACATACGCCTGTCAACAGCCACTGGGAGATGAAAAGCTGCACGGGGATCGAGCCTCCTGCCGTCGGCTCCAGCATGTGGGGCTGCTCGCCGATAACGGACATTACGCCGCTCATTCCCCCGCCGTGGGCCAGGATGGCGTAGGCGATGACGGACATGCCCAGCAGCATTATGACGGCGCATAACGTGTCGGTGAGGGCAACCGCTTTGAAGCCTCCCGCGGACGTGAAAGCGACCACCACCAGCGAGAATATGAACAAGCCCGCGATGTAGTCGTAATCCACCTCAGCTCCGAACAACGAGGCTTTCCCGATGATCTGCCCGTTTTGACCGAGCAGGCCCTGAACCGTTGCGGCGAACAGATTTGCTCCTCCCATAAACTGAGCTGTCATCGACCCGCAGAAGAATACTACTATGAGAACGGCTCCCAAGTTAGCCAGAAGGTTGGACTGGTAGCGGACACGGATGACGTCGACGACGGTGACGGCGTCAATTTTTCGCCCTATCACGGCCATCTTTTTGCCTATGATACCCATGACAGGGAAAACCGCCAGCACTTGGGTCATGGCGAAAAGCACCCAGCCAAAGCCCCTCTCCCAGGCCATACCGGGGCCGCCTACGAAACTGGATACCGAGGAATAGGTGGCGACCAGCGTCATCGCGAAGACAAAGCCGCCAAGGCTTCTGCCGCCGATGAAATAGTCCTTGGAAAAATCGGCGTCTCTGTCTTTTTGCGAATTTTTCCGAATGACGAATCCCATAGCCAGCATAGCGCCCAGGAAAATGAACACGGGCGAAAGCACCAAAAAAGTCCGCATCTATTTAACTGCTTTCACTGCTTCGTCATTCGTCGTCTTCAAGATTGAAATTTTTGAAGACCTTTGTCGTCAGCGCCGTCACCAGGACGATGGACAAAACCCACACTCCCAGACAGCTCAGCACGAACCAGCCCGGCATGTTGAAGATGACGCAGTCAAACCGGGAGACGCCGAAACCTGTTATCCACCAGAAGGCGATAAGAACCGCCATTACGGCCCACGTCGCTTTCGCCTCCTTGTTCATCTGAACGAATTTCTCCCTGTAGCTCATTTTTTCCATGGCTTGCCCTCTTTGCTCGGATTTAGAAAGCATAATTATCCGGCAGCCGGTGTGTTTTTTCAATATATAATGTAATCCGCATCTGAAGAATCGAATATTGGAGGTAGCGAGTATGGCGGACGCGGAAAGCATTGTTTCCAATTTTATTGAGAAAATCATCATAAACGATATGGAAAGCGGGGTAATAAAAGCCCCTGTCACGCGTTTCCCCCCGGAGCCGAACGGCTATCTGCACATCGGGCACGCAAAGTCGATATGCCTGAACTTCGGCCTGGCCGAGCAGTTCGGCGGCGGGTGCAACCTGCGCTTCGACGACACAAACCCGGCCAAGGAAGAAACGGAGTACGTCGAATCAATCATGAACGACGTTAAGTGGCTTGGCTTTCAGTGGACAAACCTTTGTCACGCCTCCGACTACTTCGACCGGTTTTACGAGTGGGCGCTCGACCTCATCAAGGCCGGAAAAGCGTATGTCGACGACCAGAGCTCCGAGGAAATACGCCGGAATCGCGGCACATTGACTCAGCCCGGCGTGGAATCGCCGTATCGCGGGCGCTCCGTAGAGGAGAACCTCGACCTGTTTGATCGGATGGCGAAAGGGGAGTTTGACGAGGGGTCAAAAGTCCTGCGCGCGAAGATCGACATGGCGAGCAGCAATATAAACATGCGCGATCCGGTTATGTACCGTATCTTGAAGCGGGAACATTACCGGACGGGCGATAAATGGCGCGTCTACCCGATGTACGACTACGCGCACGGCTACGAAGACGCTATCGAAGGAGTGACACATTCGGTCTGCACGTTGGAATTCCAGGATCACAGGCCGCTGTACGACTGGTTCATCGAAAACGTCAACGTGCCGCACGTGCCGCGCCAGTACGAGTTTGCGCGCCTGAACCTCAGTTACACGGTGATGAGCAAGCGCAGGCTGCTCGAGCTTGTGGCGTCGAAAATCGTTTCCGGCTGGGACGACCCCCGTATGCCGACAATCAGCGGCTTCCGCAGACGCGGCTACACCCCGTCGTCAATCCGGCGTTTTTGCCGGGAGATAGGGGTCGCCAGGGCCGACAGCATGGTGGACATTGAATTTTTGCAGCATTTCCTGCGGGAGGAGTTGAATAAAACCGCCCTTCGCGTGATGGCTGTGTTGCGCCCCCTGAAGGTGACGCTGACGAATTGGCCGGAAAACTTTGTAGACGAGCTGCCGGCGGACAACAACCCCGAGGACGAAAACGCGGGGACGCGGACGATCAAGATGGGACGCGAAATATATATCGACCGGGAGGACTTCATGGAAGAGCCGGTCAAAGGGTTTTTCCGCCTTGCGCCGGGCAGGGAAGTGCGCCTGAAGCACGCTTATATGATTACATGTACCGACGTCGTGAAGGACGCGGCGGGCGAGGTCGTCGAGCTGCGCTGCGCTGCCGACATAGAGAGCCGGGGGGGGAACGCGCCGGACGGACGCAAGGTCAAGGGCACGCTGCACTGGGTATGGGCGGGCGACGCCGTCCCCGCGAAGGTCAACCTGTACGCCCATCTTTTCACGCTCCGCAACATGAGCGAGATGGAAGAAGGCAAAGACTACAGAGATTATCTGAACCCCCAATCCCTCGTCGCGCTGGAAAACGCGCTCCTGGAGCCGTCGCTGGCGAAGGCGAAGCCGCTGGATAATTTCCAGTTCCTGCGGCACGGATACTTCTGCGCGGACACGGACATGACGGAGGCCAATCCGGTGTTTAACCTGACTGTTTCGCTGAAGGACTCCTGGGCAAAAGAGAGCGGGAAGCAATCTTGAAAACAGTGGTGCTGGTTCACGGATTTTTCCGGCAAGGGCGCAATATGCGTTATCTTGCCGGTAAACTGAAAGAGCGAGGGTATAGCACCCTCGCTCCCTCTTTGCCTACGGCGTTCCTGAATGTTCGCTCGTGCAGCGAATCGCTTGCCCGGATAATCGAAAAAAACGTTGACAAGGAGAGCGTTGTGCATTTCGTGGGGCACAGCATGGGAGGGCTCATCATCCGCGATTATCTGTCCCGGCGGGTTGTCGAGGGGCTGGGGAGGGTTGTCCTGATCGGGACGCCCAACGGGGGGTCCCCCTACGCCAACTTGTTGTTGGGGCTCCCCTTTTCCCGGCAGGTTCTCGAAGCCTTGCCCGACCTGGCGGAGCCGGGCCCGGACATTCCTTCGCCCCTCAACGTCCCCGCGCCGGAGATCGGCGTCATAATAGGTACGCGCCCCGACCCCGTTAGAAAATTTTTGCTGCCCGGAGAACATGACGGGCTCGTTTCGGCGGAGTCCGTCCGCCGCGTGTCCGCAAGCGACGAAATGTCGGTTCCGTGCCCGCACGAGCGGCTTCACTGGCGATCAGATACCGTGGAGGCCGTAGCCTCGTTTCTGGAAACGGGGAAATTTTTAACGAAGGAGTAACTTCAAAGGCGCGCTCGCCTGTGCCATATTCCGAAAAAACTGTTAAAATTTTGAGCAAACAGTTTTTTTCGTGATGGCATAGCAGGGCGGGTGATTTTTTTGAACGCTATGGGACCGGTAAAGTTTCTTTACGCCGCCGACTTTCGCCTTGACAGTCCATTGGCGCTTGGAGAGGGAGGGGGCGAGTTTGCGCCCCTGGCCAGGGGTGTCGCTTACGAGGCGGCGCGCCGGCTGGTGGATTGCGCTTTGTATCGCGGCGTGGACTTCGTGCTTATGAGGGGGGAGCTTTGCGATGCGTACAGCGGCCCCAAAGCTCTTCTTTTTTTGGCTGAGCAGACAGCGCGTCTGTCAGAGGCCGGCGTTGCGTGTTATATTTTGAACGAGGGGGCCGCGTTTGAAGCCGAGTGGCTGGCCGAATTCCCCGACGGCGTCAAATGGCTCGCAAACCCGGAAGACCCGGAAGCGGCGGTTTTCACAAAACGTGAATTTTCCTTGCCTCTGGCTCCGCTTTTGGAATCCGTTCCGCCCCCTCTGCAGGGACTCTCCCATGACGAGAGCGGGCCGAGGGGCGCATGGCTCATTTTTCTGCCGGATAAGGGCGAGCCTTCAAAAGAATTTATCGAACTGGACGTCCTTCGCTGGGAGAGCTGCGAGATGGACGTAACTTCGCTCGAAACGGAGGAAGCCCTGACCGCCTTCTGGAAGACCTTAAAAGACAGTTTTCGTGAGCGCGAGCGTGAGCGCTCCGTTTTGCTTCACCTTAAACTGACCGGCGTCATGAAGAAGCGCTCCATTTTTTACGGAGAAGATTTTACGCGCGGGACGGAAACCCTGATGGAAAAACTAAACGCGGACGAAGACGTGAGGGGAAATTTCGTTTTGGTGGATTTACTTTCGGACGACGCTGTTCCGCCGCCGCCGTCTCCAACGGATGCCCTCGAGGCGGATTTTTGGGAGGAGGCGGCCTTTTTTAAGTCCGGCATGGACTTGCGGGTCGGGCTGCTCGACGCGCTGAAAGAGCGCGGGATGTTGAAACGCGTTCTCGCCTCCGACGCGGCGCCTCTGCTGGAAAACATGACGGAGTCCGACGTGGAGTCACTTTTGAAAGATTCCTTCAGCATGGCGAATTATTGGCTCTTTAAGGCCATAAAAAACGCGGAGAGACCCAAATGAGGATTTCTGAGTTCTCGGTTGCGGAATTTGGCGCGCTGCGCGGCGTCGACGGTTCCCTGGCGCCTCGCCTGTCGGTGGTATGGGGGGGGAACGAAAGCGGGAAAACGACGCTGGCGCGTTTCTTCCGGCGTATGTTGTCCGTGGATGTGGATGTGAATGAGGATGAAACGCCGTCACAGGGTGAAGGCTCGCTGCTTCTTCTGATGAATGACGGGCAGCGCCTCAAAATCGAGCTCGAAGGGCGCAAAACTTTGATTAAAGACGCCGACGGCTCCGTGACTGCCATGCCGGAGTTTTTTTTGCCCTTTGGCGCGGAGCCGGGGCTCGAACTCGGGGTACCCTCAAACTTTACGGGCAGGCTGGACGAGCTGGAGCGCGGTATATACGCCCCCGGGCTGTGGGACGAAATAAAAAGCAACAGCCTTCACATTGAAAGTTTGAAAAACTGGAAAGAGCCTTATCGGGAACTGCGCGAAGCCCTGAAGGAAAAATGCGGGGCCGTAAAAAACGCGGCCGACGCGCTTGAAAAAAAACGCCTCGCCCTCGCCCGTCTGGAGCTGATCGCGAGGGCGAGGCCCGATTGGTTCGAGGCGCGGGAGCTTGAAAACGAGCTGGCGTCCCTGGAGCCGCCTCGTGACATGCCTAAAAGAGGGCTTGAGCGTTTGAACTCGCTCAGGGAGAGAATAGCGGATCTACGGAGGCGTCTGGACGAACGAAGACGAAAAAACGCGTATGAAGCGTCGCGCCGCCGCCAGATGGAAAACAACCCCGCGATGACCCTTCTGAAATATCACGAATCCCTGGAAGACCTGGAGCGCGAAATGGAGCGCCTTGCGTGCATGGAGGCGGAAACGGCCGCCCTTTGCGCCGGGATCGCGGAAGCCGAAGGCCGTCTGAAAAGGGAACTTATGAACATCGACTCTCATTGGAGCGAAGAAGACCTGGCCGCCGGGCTTTCTCTTGCCGAGGAACTGAAAGCGCGCGCCGCGGCCAACAGGATAGAGGCTTTGAAGGAGCGCATAAAAAGGCTCCGGGAGGAGAAAGCCGAGTCGGAAAGCAGGGGCGCGGCCCTCCGGGGCGAGAGCCTGGCGGAGCGGAGTGGCGCGGAAAACCTTGCCCCGCCGGCCGATTCTAGCTCCCGGCGGGGGTTGCTGCAGGACATAAAGCATGAAATGCTTCGCTACGACGCTTTGCGTTGGGAAATTCGCGGGGAAAAGATGTGCGCGGAACTCATCGAGGGCGAGATAAAAGGCGACGGATCTCCCCCCGCTCACCAGGGCAATTACATGGCTAAATTCCTTTTCGCGCTGCTGTTGTCGCTGTCGGGCATATCTGTGGCGATTGGCGTGCTTGCGCCCGCTTTTCGCCCTTACGACGCCTACGTGGTGCTTTTTTGCGTTTTTACCGCCCTGGGGCCCGTTTTTTCAATCTTCATGGCCAGGAAAGAACGTTCCGTAAGGCTTGCTCAGTGGAAAACCAAATATGACCGGAGAAACAGCGACCTGGATTTGATAGACGAAAAAATCGTCGCCCGGAGGCGGGAGATGCAGATCATAGGCGCCTCTATAGAGCATAAATCGCAGCTTCTGGGCATAAGCGCGCCGTCCACGCTTTTTGACCTGGACGAGGCCGCGAATCTTCTGGAAAACGAACATAACGGCGCGGCAAGCCTCGAACTCATGAAAGACAAACAGAGGCGGCTCATTGAAAACCTGGAAAAATGCGAGACCGAACTGTGCGGCCTGAAAGATAAGCTGTCCGAAGTTACGCGGGAGCTGGACGGCGCTTTGGAGGACTGGAAGAGCTGGCTGCTTCAAAACCGCTTATCCCCGAGCCTGAGCCCGGAAAGCTTCGATTCGTTTTCAGCCGCCGTCCGCGCCGCCCGAGCGAACCTGAACTCTTTAGGGGTCATGAGGAGCAAATTGGCCGGCCGCCGCGGATACGAAGCGTCAGTCGAAGCGCGGATAAGCGAACTCGGCGTCAAAACCGGCCTGAAACTCGACAAAGGAAGCCTGCCGGCGCTTTTCCGCTCTTTGAAAGAAGCCCTGAGTTTGCAGGCGCGTATCGACGCCTCCCTGGAGGACAGGCGCGCCGCCGATTTTGAATGTTCCGAGCTTGAAAAGGAACTGGCGGCGGCGGTCGGCAGCGTGAGGGCCCTTTGCGAAGAAGCCGGGACGGACAGCGAGGAGGGCCTGCGCGCGGCGTTTGAAAAACACGCCCTGCGCTTAACGCTGGAAAACCGCCTGGCGAAATCCAGGCGCGCCCTGGCCGGCATATTTGGCGGAGATGCCTCCGATATAAGCGAGGCGGAGTTTTTGACGGACGCCCTTACTACGGCCAGAGAGGCCGAGGTTTTAAGGCTGGACATATCCGACGGCGAGAAAGCCCTGGACGCGCTCCGCGACGCCTGCGGCGCGCTGGAGGCGCAAATGGAAACCGTTGCGCCGGACGACCGGATTTTCACTCTGCGCCAGAGAAACGAGACATTGAAAATTCTGGCTCAAAAGGGATTCCGGCGCTGGCTGGCAGCCGTGCTTTTGAGGCGCTTTGCCGAGAAAGCGGCCGTACGTCACGAAAAAGGGCGTGAGTCGGAGGCGCTGAAGCTGGCGCAGCAGTTTATGTCCCTCATGGCGGGGTCGAAATGGAAAATTGTCCCGGATGGTAAACGCGGCGAGGGACGCGATTTTTGCGTGGCACTGGAGCGCGATACGGATGGAATCCGGCTTGACGAAACGCAGTGGAGCATGGGGCTGGCGGAACAGGTCGCTCTTTCCATGAAACTGGCTATGGCGTACCGCCTGGGGGAACGTCCGATGATGCTTGACGACGCGCTGGCGCGCTTCGACGAAAGCAGGCAGTTGGGCGCAATCGAGGCGCTGTGGCGCGCGTCCGAAAAATTCCAGGTAATATTTTTTACGTGCCACCGCTCCACCGCCGATATGTTCCGATCACGCCTGGCGGGGGAGAAAGAATTTTCCGTCGTTGAAATGCGCGGGAATGCGTCTTTGATAGATAACCCCAAGGCGCGCGCGAAGCGCCTGAGTAAAAGGAGATGACATTTACATGTGTAAAAAATGGCTGAAGGGGGTCGCTCCCGACCTCCTCGTCTTTGACGTGGACGGGGTGCTGATAGACAACCAGGACTCCTACACGCTTGTCACGGCCGAGACGGTGCGATGGTGCTGGGAAAACTTCTTTGGGAAGAAAGTGGACTGCGAAGGGTACACAGCGGAATATTTCAACATCGCCAAGACACATCCGGCGTTCAACGACGACGTGGCCGCGTCCTGGGTCATGCTCCGCGCCATGCTGAAAACCGGGCGCGAAAGCATGAAAGAGGCTTTCCTTTCCCCGGACGCCTGGAAAAAAGAGCTGTATACGTTCGCCGCCGACGCCTTCGTGGAGGGATTGGCCCGCGAAGATACGCAGGCCCCGTCGTTTGGCAATATCAGGATCGTTTTTGAGGAAATATACTTCGGCGCGGAGGTCTACGCCGAGTTGAAGGGTAAGGTGGTGTACGGCGCGGGAGGAGAAGGGCTTTGGCAAAAGGAAGCGCCGGGGACTTCCAAAGACTGGAAAGAACTGGGCTTGCCGGCGGGTATCTACACGGGACGCTCGCGCGACGAGATGGTTACGGGGTACAAGACACTGAATTGGCGCGGCTTCCCGGACAATATGCTGATTAGTTTCGACAGCGGTATATTGAAGCCGTCGCCGGAAGGGCTTGCTATTTTATGCGAGCGGAGCGGCGCAAAGCACCCGGCCTTCTTCGGCGATACGGCAAGCGACCGCGCGGCTCAGGCCGCGTTCGGCAAGGGCGAGTTTGTCGGCATAGGCCCGGTTTTGGGAGCTGATTCCGGGAACGGGAGCGATGAATTTCTTCACTTCAACACCCTGGAGGAAGCGTTATCGTCCCTGCTCTCTTCTTGATATGCTCAGGAATATTTTATGATTGTTGTTATAATATATGGCTGGCAATTTGGCAAATGAAACAAACATAAGGGAGTGTGGAGAATGAAAAAGTATGTGTGCAGTGTGTGCGGCTACGAGTATGACCCGGTAACCGGGGACACGGATTCCGGGATTGCGACGGGAACGATGTTCGAGGAGATACCCGGGGATTGGGTTTGCCCGGTGTGCGGCGTAACGAAGGATATGTTTGAACCGGAGTAGGGGCAAGAAACGGCGGGGGGAGAATATGAACGATTCTCCC